>NZ_CP046229.1 GCF_012562965.1 Enterobacteriaceae endosymbiont of Plateumaris rustica | reverse complement strand
ATATAAAAATTTTCTCTTTTTAAATAATCATTTTTTTTAATATTTATATTTTCATCATTAAGTTGATGAGCTGTAATGTTTTGATTACTTATTAATGTGAATATTATTATAAATATTAATTTTAATTGATAATTAAAAATTAGTATTTTTTTACACTCAATGTACTTTAAACTTAAAATTAAAAAGTTTCTAAAAAAATAAAAAAAATTTTTCATTATTATATTTTTAACCACTTATAGATTATTAATTTCTAATTTAGTATTTAATTACTGTTTTTGTATGTCAATATAAAAAAAAAGATATTTTTATTTATTAATAAATAATTCCTTATTTTTTGTTTTATACAAAGTAAAAAAGTGTTTTTTTTACTTACAGATATATGAACATACAAAATTATGTTCATACACAAAAACTGTATTCTTATTATAGTTCCTTTTTTTATTTTTTTCAAGTTTACTATTTAAAAATATATTACACATGTAAGATTAATTTAAAAATATCTTTTTTTATAAAAGTATTATAAAAGATTATATATTAAAAAAAAAATAAAAAAGTTCTTTAGAATCAAAGGGTTACGTCATTTATTTTTTTTTTTTGCTACTTGCTATCCCGAGTTTTGCTACTTGCTATCCCGAGTTTTGCTACTTGCTATCCCGAGTCACCTACTTGCTATCCCGAGTCAACCTACTTGCTATCCCGAGTCAACCTACTTGCTATCCCGATATCTCTAAAAATAAATTATTTATATAACTTGACACATATAAAACTTTTATATAAAATAACTTTTGTATGTTATATATAAAAAAATTATGTGTTAAAATAAATTTTTTTAAAAAAATAAAAAAATTTAATTTATAAGATAATGAATGTATAAAAATCTATATAATAGAATTAATAAATTAATTAATGAAAATAATTCTTCTTTAAAAAAAAAGAAGAATTATTATGGTACATCTTATTTTCTAAAAAATAATGGAAAACTTATTAAAAAAATGCCTGTTATTTCAGATAATAAGAGATCTATTCCTAATATAATGCTTCGAAGTTCATTATTTGGAGTAATTAAAAAAGGTAATAGAAAATATGAAAAAAATGTTTTAAAAACAACTTTAAATGGTATTTTTATACGTTTTACAGGTGAAAGTTTAGATCAAACTGATTTAGATGTTTGGCTAGAATGTTTACATAGATTAAAAAAAGTTCCTTTAGGAGAAAAAGTTAAATTTAAAACTTATAATTTTTTAAAATCTATAAATAGAAAAACTGGTAGAAGTGATTATGAATGGTTAAAATCTTGTTTAATTAGATTGTCTGTATGTTGTATAGAAATAAGAGATGAACATTTCTTTTATGTAGGACATTTATTACATGAATGGTATAGAAATGAAAAAACAAAAGAATATATAATTATATTAAATAAAAAAATAATTTATTTTTTTACTGATGCAATGTGGACAGGAATTTCTTTAAAAGAAAGAATGAAATTAAAAGGTAAATCATTATCGCAATGGATACATTGTTTTTATTGTTCTCACAAAAATCCTTTATCTTATAAAGTACAAACTTTACAAAAACTTTGTGGTAGTAGTATTATTGTACTTTGGAAATTTAGACAAAATTTAAAAAAATCACTAGAAGAAGTCTCATTTGCAACAGGATGGAAATGTTTAATTGATATTAATGATCACGTACATATTAAAAAATAAAAAATGGAATATTTTTATTATATATGATAAATTACAAGATATATTCCAAAATTTTTTATTATAATTTATGACTAATAAAATTAATATAAATTGTGATTTTTATTTTTCAAAAAATTTATTATATAAAATTATAACTATAAATAACTTTGAATTTTATATAAAAAATATTTATAACAAAATAAAAAATGATAGTTCTATTATAAGTATAGCTTTTTTAGGACCTAAAGGTACTTATTCTAATTTAGCTACATTAACTTATATTAAAAATTTTTTTTTTAATAAAAAAAAAATTTTTAATATAAGTTGTAATAGTTTTGATGAATTATTCTCTTATATGGAAAGAAATATTATTAATTTTGCCATAGTTCCTATAGAAAATAATTGTTCTGGAATAATAAGTAAAGTAAATAATTTGTTTAAAAATAGTTCTTTGAAAATTCATTTTAAATTTAAAATACCAATTAAACATTGTTTAATAACATTTGATAAATCTAAAAACATTAATAATATTAATCATGTTTTTAGTCATAATGAACCATTTAAACAGTGTAGTACTTTCATAAATAAATATCCTTTATGGAAAAAACATTTTTGCAAAAGTACCGCAATTGCAATAAAAAAAATATTTCAATTTAAAGTAAAAAATTTTGCTGCTATAGGAAATAAAGAAACAGCTGAATTTTATAAATTAAATATCATAAAAACTCATTCATTATCAAATAAACTAAATAATAAAACTAAATTTTTAGTTTTAAAAAATTAAAAATTTAAAAAATAAATAAAATCAAAAATTTATTTTACCTCACATGTAACTGCATAAGAAGAACTATTTATACCTTCAATTTCTTCTTTAGTTATAAAATTATAAAAATAATACAATGGTCTAGGAATATATGCTTTAATTGTCCAACTTGAAGTCCAAACTTCCGCGAAATCAGTAGTTAAAGGCCATCCATAATTACTAAATATCTCATCACTAGGATGTGCAGCTAAAAGATAAGCAACTTTAAATTTATCTGGAACTTCACCATTTCTAATATTCTTACAGTATAATACTGCGTTATCCCAAGTTAATGCAGCCCAGTCTTCATTTAAATGATGACGAACAACATCTCCCCTAAATTCTTGCATTAATGGTGGTCTAAAAAATTTAGTCCCATTAACTTCTATAATATCAGTCATATGACCATACATATTGGCATTAGGAGTATCAGGACTAGTACTTACTGTATATATAAAAGAAATTCTTTTTCTGATATAATTATCAGCAATAAAATCTAATTCAGTTTTAACACCAATACCTTGAGGATCAAACATACGTATAGGTATTTGACCAAAACTATTTGTATAAAACAAAAATTTTCTACCAGTATATGATTTTTCTGTTCTTAAATTATAAATACGTAATAAACCAGAATCTTTACGTATTCTACCTTGACGATCCTTAATAGATACTGTTTCTATTCTAACTGAAGCATTACCTAATCTACTGCCTTTTTTATCAAATACAAGTATAGTCATTGGAATAGCATCACCAACTTTAGCTTTATAAACATTGGTTACAATTTGGATATTATCTGCTGAAGGATTTATTATACTTACATAATCATATAAATTTTTATTAATTCTCTTATTTACCTTTACTCCTAAAAAAATTTTATTAGCAATAGATTCACTAGTTATTTCTGCAGAATATGTCCCTTTAGGTTTCTCTATTATCTTAGAAATATGTACATTATGTTTTTCTGTTGTTCCTTTATAAACTATAAATTCTAAATTTTTTATATTAGCAATAACATTGTTATTCATATCCCTTGCTTCAAATATAACTTTTGCAGATTCTCTATTTACTAATATTTGTTTAGGAAAAACAGTAAATGTTGAAAATGTCCTATTTATATTAGGTTTTAAAACAGTTACATCTATATAAGATATAGATTTATTATTATAAATATCAAAAGCTGTTAATTTAATCCTATAATGATTTTTATTAATATTTCGAAAATTATATTTGGGTAATACAAGAATATAATTATAACCCACTCCTTTTTTAATATAACCATCATTCTTATTAAATTCTTCAGTATTATTAAAAATCATATTCTTAAAATAATCGATTGAATCGACTTTAATATTTAATGAATTTTCAGTTCCAGGATAATTTATTATTTTATGTAATGTTTCCAATTTAATTAAATGTTTTTTTCTATATTCTAATACTATATTATCGTTTCTATCTACAAAATCATATTTATTTCTTTTTATAGAAGAAGAAATAAATATATTTTCTTCATTAGGTCGAATTTGATTTTCCCAAGGCATACCAAATTTAAAATTTAAACTAATACCGAAACTACTATTAGTTTCACCTGATAAAGTTAACACTTTTCCAGCTGAAAAAACTAATGCAGGTATTGGCCTATAAGATATTCCTATTATAAATATACATGGAGAAAACAATTTTTTATGTTCAATATTAAAATACTTTTCTTTAAAACCTATATTTCCATAATATTTTTCATAAGAAAGATTCAAAATAATTTCTGGTATTTTAGGAAAAAATCCTTCTATTTTAATATCCCATCCATTAACAGGTCTTTCATAATATTCATTATAATTAAAAAACTTATCACCTTTAGAAAAATTAATATCATTAAAAAATAATTTTTGACTATCTAAATGATTCCATCCACTTAGTCTAAAATAAGTATTTGCACTTAATTTAAAAAAATTTTGCCAATATTCAATACCAATACTAGTCCTAGTGTTTTCATGAAAAACATCATAATCTAAAAAATTATTTATACCCAACATATAATTTTTATTAAATTTTCTAAATCCAATACCAATATTTAATTGATTTCTATTATCAGATTTATGAATGCTGTTTTGGATAAAAAATAAATAATCTTTTTTTTCAAAAAGTGATAAAAATATTTTAATTTCAGAATTACTTAAAGATAAATTTTCATCTAAATTTAAACTTACTAAACTTCTTCCTTTAAGATTAAATAAACCAAATATATCTTTTACCTTATTATTTAGCTGATTATTTAATTCTTCGTTTACTACATTTATAAAACTATTTTTTAAAATATTAAGAATTTCTTCTTTATTATTTAACCCATGTTTTATTAAATTTGTTGTTTGTAATATGAAATTAAATAAATTTTTCTCATTAAAATTTTCAGTAAATTGTGATGTTTTATATTTTTTCAAATAATTTTTATCAGATCCATTTTTTAAATGAACTAACTGAGAAATATTTTCATGAAAAATTTTTAAAAAATTCTCTTCATCGATGTTATTAATAATATCGTCTTTAATATAAAAATTTTCTCTTTTTAAATAATCATTTTTTTTAATATTTATATTTTCATCATTAAGTTGATGAGCTGTAAT
>NZ_CP046228.1:425807-498937 GCF_012562965.1 Enterobacteriaceae endosymbiont of Plateumaris rustica | reverse complement strand
TTTTTATAATCCAAATAAATTATATTTAATATATAAAATATTAATAAGACTTATTTATTATATTTTTTTTTCATATATTTGAAAATATTATAACATAATTCTTTTATTCCAATTTTATTCTTAGATGATATTAAATAATATTTTTTTATATATTTAAATTTTATTAATATTTTTTTTATATATATATTAATTTTTTTTCTATTTTTTAATAAATCAATTTTATTAAAAATTAACCATTGTTCTTTTAAAAAAAGATTTTGATTAAATTTTTTTAATTCACTATTTATAATATAAATATTATTAATAATATTTATTATTTCTGTATTTATATTAGAAATATCAACTAAATGTAATAATAAATTACATCTTTCTAAATGTTTAAGAAAATTTAAACCTAAACCTTTTCCTAAAGTAGCATCTTTAATGATACCAGGAATATCTGCTATTAAAAAAGAATTACCAATATTATTTTTAACTACTCCTAATATTGGTTTGATTGTAGTAAATGGATAATTTCCAATTTTAGTTTTTGCTTTAGATATTATTTTAACAAATGTTGATTTACCTGTATTAGGCAGACCTAACATTCCTATATCAGCTATTAAAATTAATTCTAATTTTAATATTTTTGTTTCACCTAATTCACCTTTTGTATTTTGATAAGGTGATCTATTAATAGAATTTTTAAAATTTATATTGCCTAAACCATGTTTACCACCTTTAACAATTAAAAATTTTTGATTATTTTTATTTAAATCTGCTAAAATTATATTTTTTTTAAAATCAATAATTCTTGTTCCTATTGGAATAGTTAAAATTAAATCTTTACCTTTTTTACCTGTACATTGATTTTTTTTTCCAGCAAATCCATTTTCAGCTAGATAATTTTTTTTTAAATTAAATTTATTTAGTGTATTAAGATTATTATCTGTTAATAAATAAATATTACCACCATTACCACCATTACCACCATTAGGTCCTCCTTTAGATATATATTTTTCCCTAAGAAAACTAATACATCCATCTCCTCCTTTACCTGCTGTTACAGATATTGTTACTTCATCAAAAAATTTCACTATTACCTCAAATAAAATAACTTTAAGATTATAAATTTAATATATTCAAAATTTGATAGATATTTTTATGGAAATTTTATTATATAAATAATTTTTAACATTATAAAAATAAATTAATTTTTTTATATAGTAATAATATGAATATATTTTCTATTTTTTATACCTTTAGTAATAAATTTTACTACTCCATCTTTTATAGCAAATAAAGTATGATCTCTACCACATCCTACATTTTCTCCTGCATGAAATTTTGTTCCTCTTTGACGTATAATAATAGATCCTGCTTGTATTTTTTCTCCACCAAAACATTTTATACCTAATCGTTTAGAATGTGAATCTCTACCATTTCTTGAGGATCCTCCAGCTTTTTTATGAGCCATAAATAATATCTCCTATATCTTTTTAAATTTTAATTTTAATTATTTTAATATTAGTAAAAAATTGACGATGTCCTTGAATTTTACGAAAATGTTTTCTTCTATGAAATTTAACTATTTTAATTTTTTTATCTCTTATATGAGAAATTAATTTAGCTGTGATTGATGCTCCTTTAACTAAAGGTTGTCCTATTTTTAAACTATTTTTATTATTTATTAATAATATATCATTAAATTTTATTTTTTCTCCCACATTACCTTTAAATTTTTCTAATTTTATAATTTGTCCCTCTATAACTTTATATTGTTTTCCACCATTATTAAAAATAGCATACATTTTTATATTTCCTTATTAATTAAAATTTTGCATAAAATTATTTTAAATTATTTTAAATTATATTAATTATAAATATTTTAATATTTTATTCTTTGAATATTTGCCCCTAAACTAGAAAGTTTATTTTCAATATTTTCATATCCTCTATCTATATAAGAAATATTATTAATAATAGTAATTCCAGAAGCAATACATCCAGCTAATACTAAACTTACTGAAGCTCTTAAATCAGTTGCCGTAACTTCAGCTCCAGAAAGTAATTTAATTCCTTTACATTTTAATATATTTTTTTTTAAAATTATATTTGCACCCATACGTATTAATTCTGGTACATACATAAAACGATTTTTAAAAATATTTTCTTTAATTGTACTAGTACCTTTTGAAACTAAATTTAATAATGCAAATTGTGATTGCATATCAGTAGGAAAATTAGGATATGGACCTGTTATTATATTTACTGATTTTGGTCTTTGATTATGCATATTAATACTACACCAATCTTTACCAATTTTTATTTCAGCACCTGCTTTTTGTAGTTTATTTAAAACTATATTTAAATTATTAGGATTAGTATGTTTACATAATATTTTACTTCTACATATTGCTGCAGCTACTAAAAAAGTTCCAGTTTCTATTCTATCAGGTATAATTTTATAAACACCTCCTTTTAATTTTTTTACTCCTTCAATTACAATTTTATTTGTACCAGCACCTTGTATATTAGCTCCCATTGTATTTAAAAAATTAGCTAAATCTTTTATTTCTGGTTCTTTAGCTGAATTTTCTATAATTGTAATATTAGATGCTAATGTAGCTGCTAATATTATAGTAATAGTTGCTCCTACACTAATACTTTTCATACGTATAATATTACCTATAAATTTTTTTTTAATATATCCTTTAATAAAATTTTCTTTTATATTAATTTTAGCTCCTAATAATTTTAAACTATTTATGTGTAAATCAATAGGTCTATTACCAATAGAACATCCTCCTGGAAATGCTATATTAACTTTTCCAAGTCTTGTTAATAATGGACTTAAAATCCAAATTGATGCTCTAATTGATTTAATTAAATAAGAAGGTATATTATATTGTAAAATATTACTAGCATCTATTATTAATGATTTTTTTTTTTTAATTTTTACTCCTAATTTGATTAAAATTTTCATTACTATATCAATATCTTTTAATTGAGGAATGTTTTTTATTTCTACTGAATCTTCAATTAAAAGTGATGCAAATAATATTGGTAATGCTGAATTTTTAGAACCAGAAATAATTATTTTACCTTTAAGTTTTACGGGTCCTTTAATAATAAATTTATCCACTATAATTATTCTCTACAATAAAAATTTTTAGATTTTAAAATAATTATAAATAATTGAATTTTTTATAATTAATTAATAATTTAAAATCAAAATTTAAATTTTTATTTATTATAAATAAAAAATATTTTTATATTAATAATAAATAGTAATTTATTATCTATATTTTAACGTTTAGAAAATTGAGGACTTTTTCTAGCTTTTTTTAAACCTACTTTCTTTCGTTCTACTTTACGATCATCACGAGTAATAAATCCAGCTTTTCTTAATTCTTCTTTATAATTATTATTATATTTAATTAAAACTCTAGTAATTCCATGACGTATAGCTCCTGCTTGTCCAGAAATACCACCTCCTTTAACTGTAATATATAAATCTATTTTATTATTAATTTTTAATAAATCTAAAGGTTGTAAAACTATCATTCTAGATGTTTTTCTAGAAAAATATTTATCTAAAGATTTTTTATTTATATTAATTAATCCACTACCTTCTTTAAGAAATACTCTAGCAGAAGAACTTTTTCTTCTTCCTGTTGCATAATTTTTATATATAATCATTATAATAATCCTATTAAATATTTAAAATATAATGTTTTTGAGCTATATGTTTATGTTTTATTCCAGAATAAATATTTAATCTATTTAATATTAAATGACCTATTTTATTTCTAGGTAACATTCCCTTTACTGCATTTTTTATTACTCTATCAGGATAATTAATAATTAATTCATTTAATGATATTTTTTTTATTCCTCCAGAATAACCACTATGATTATAATACATTTTATCTTTTTTTTTATTTCCTGTAACTTTAATTTTTTCTGCATTAATTACAGTAATATAATCTCCTATATCTATATGAGGACTATAGGTTACTTTATGTTTTCCCATTAAATAATAAGCTATTATTGTAGCTAATCTACCTAAAATTTTTTTTTTAGCATCAATAAGATACCAATTATGATGATTAGTTATATTTTTTTTAAAATAATACATATTAAAAATTACCTAAAATACAATTTTTTTTATTTTATTTAATTTTTATAAAATAAAAATTTTTATAAATATTTAAATAATAATATAGTTAATTAATAAAATCAATTTATCTTTACAATTAAAATTATTCATTTTATGTAAATAAAAAAATAGATAATGATTGACAATTTAAATAAATTTAGAATAAAATAATTAATTATAATATGGAATAAAATACTTATATAAAATAAGAAATTTTATTTTCTATATTGTTAATAATTTTGTCATATATAAAAATAATATTGTTTTTTATTTTGTTGGTGATTTTATGCATATTACTTCAATAAGAAAAAAAGAAGGAATTTTAGTAAAAATATTTAAGAATTTAATTAAAGAAGAAAAATTTAGTACACAAATTGAAATTGTACGTGCTTTACAAGAAGAAGGTTTTAATAATATTAATCAATCTAAAGTTTCTAGAATGTTAACTAAATTTGGTGCAATAAGAACTAGAAATGCTAAAATGCAAATGGTTTATTGTTTTCCTTTAGATTTAGGAGTACCAAACACTACTAGTCCATTAAAAAACTTAGTCTTAGATATTGATTATAACGATATTTTAATTATTATTCATACTAGTCCTGGAGCTGCTCAATTAATAGCTCGTTTGTTAGATTCTTTAGGTAAATCAGAAGGAATTCTTGGTACTATTGCTGGAGATGATACTATTTTTATTATTCCTACAAGATTATATAAAACTGTTAATTTATATAAAAATATTAAAATTTTATTTGAACAAAATTTTAAATAAACATAAAAATAAATTTTTTTATTTATCATTATAAGAAAATTTTTTCATATATGGTTTTAAAATATTAGGTATTTTAATACTACCATCTTTTAGTTGATAATTTTCCATTATAGCAGCTAAAGTTCTTCCAACAGCTAGTCCTGATCCATTTAATGTATGAATAAAAATATTTTTATTTGTATTTATCTTTTTGTATCTTGCTTTTATTCGTCGTGATTGAAAATCAGACATATTAGAACAAGAAGAAATCTCATAATATTTTTCTTTTGATGGAAACCATACTTCAAGATCATATGTTTTAGCAGAAGAAAAACTCATATCTCCTGTACATAAAAGCATTTTTCTATA
The DNA here is from genome assembly GCF_012562965.1 of Enterobacteriaceae endosymbiont of Plateumaris rustica. Taxonomy (GTDB): domain Bacteria; phylum Pseudomonadota; class Gammaproteobacteria; order Enterobacterales; family Enterobacteriaceae. The sequence goes on along the minus strand of NZ_CP046228.1, from coordinate 493,679 downwards.
TGGTAACTTTAAAAGTTTTAATACTGTTTCTGCATGTTTAGTTATAATTTCTAATGTTTTTACTGAGTTTTCAGGACGTACTAATTGTACTAATTCTACTTTATCAAATTGATGTGTACGAATTAATCCTTTATTATCTTTTCCATAAGATCCTACTTCAGATCGAAAACATGGACTATGTGCTACCAATTTTATAGGTAATTTATTTTCTTCTATAATTTTATTGTAAACTATATTAGTTAATGGTACTTCTGCTGTAGGAATTAAAGAATATTTATTTTTATCAAAATAATTAATTGATTCAATATGAAAAATATCATTACTAAATTTAGGTAACTGTCCAGTGCCGTATAAAATTTTATTTTTAACTATGTAAGGCACATAAATTTCTTCATAATTATGATAAAAAACATGTAAATCTAACATAAATTGAATTAAAATTCTATGTAAGTATGCTATTAAACCTCTCATTACAACAAATTTTGATCCACTTAAAATAACTCCAGCTTCAAGATCTATTCCATTATTTAATGATCCTAATTCTATATGATCTTTTACTGGAAAATCATAAAATAAAATTTTACCCCATCTTGTTATTTCTTTATTATCTTTACTATTTTTTCCATAAGGAACATCATCTAATGGAATATTTGGAATTTTATCATAAATATTTTTTATATTTTTTTTTATATTTATTAATTTTTTTTTTAATAAAAATAATTCATTATTAATTTTATTTATTTGATTTTTAATATGGTCAAAATCCCCTGAATTTTTTTTTATTAGATGTTTAGATTGATTTTTTTTTTCTACTTGTAATTTTTCTATTTTTATTTGTAAATTTTTTCTTTGTTTTTCTAATTTACTTATCAAATTATTATCTAATATAAAATTTCTTTTTTTAAGCATTTGAGATACATAGTCTATATTACAACGAAATAAATTAGGATCTAACATATATTTTAATCCCTTAAAGATTTTTATTTTTATGTTTTATTATAAATTATATATTTATATATTATAATAAAAATTATATAATTAATATATTTAATTAATAATGAATAAATAAAATTTATATAAAAAATATAGAAGTGTTTATGAATAATATACAACATACAAAACTTTTAATTTTAGGATCAGGACCTGCAGGTTATACTGCAGCTATATATTCTGCAAGAGCAAATCTTGATCCAATTTTAATAACAGGAATAGATATAGGTGGTCAATTAATTAAAACTACAAATATAGAAAATTGGCCTGGAAATTTTCCTAGTATATCTGGAAATAAATTAATGAGTAATTTATGTAATCATGCATTATATTTTAATACAAATATAATAAATGATTATATAATAAGAGTAGATTTAAAACAACAACCTTTTTATTTAACAGGAAATTTATTTAATTATACATGTGATAGTTTAATTATTGCTACAGGAGCTATTCCTAAATTTTTAGGATTAAATTCAGAAAAAAAATTTATAGGAAAAGGAGTTTCTTCTTGTGCTATTTGTGATGGATCTTTTTATCACAATAAAAAAATTGCAGTAATAGGTGGTGGTAATACTGCTGTAGAAGAAGCTCTTTATTTATCTAACATAGCATCAGAAGTTCATTTAATCCATAGAAAATCTTATTTTAGTGCTGAAAAAATATTAATCGATAAATTATTAGAAAAAGTTAAAAATAATAATATTATATTACATTATCCTTATATAGTAAAAAAAATATTAGGTAATAAAGTTGGAGTAACTGGAATAAAAATTTTTTCTTTAAAAAATATAAAAAAAAATAAAATAATAAATTTATATGGTATATTTATTTCTATAGGAACTGTACCAAATACTGTTTTATTTCAAAATGAATTAAAATTAGATAAATATGGATATATTATTACTAATAGTATACCGAAAAATAATTTTAATTTTACACAAACTAGTATTTCAGGAGTTTTTGCTGCTGGTGATGTAATGGATAATGTATATAGACAAGCAATTACATCAGCTGCTACTGGTTGTATGGCTGCTTTAGATGCTCAAAATTATTTAAGAAAAAATTTTTAAATAGTTTAAAAAATTTATATTTATAAATAATAAATTTAAAATATTTAAGTATATATTAATAAACAATTAACGACTACGAAAAATTATTCTTCCTTTATTTATATCATAAGGAGTTAATTCTACAGTAACTTTATCTCCTGTAAGTATTCTAATATAATTTTTTCTCATTTTTCCTGAAATATGAGCAGTGACTATATGTCCATTTTCTAATTTTACATGAAAAATAGTATTAGGTAATGTATTTAAAACGATTCCTTGCATTTCTATATTATCTGATTTAGACATTAATTTATTTCCTTTATAATTTATCATTAAATAATTTTTTTATTATCATTCATTATATTATTTTTTATATAATTCCAATATTTTCCTCTTTTATTAACTAAATAATTATGATGTCCTTTTTCAATAAAACAACCATTATCCATAAAATATGTACAATCCATTTTTTTAATAATATTAATATTATGAGTAATAATTATTATTGTTTTTTTTCTGAATATAGAAAATATTAATTTTAATATATTATAAGATGTAATATTATCTAAACCTTCTGTTGGTTCATCTAATAATATTAATTGTCCATTATGTAATATTGTTCTTGCAATAGCTAATCTTTTTAATTCGCCACCTGATAAACTTCTACCTCCTTCACCCATCCATAATTCTAATCCTTTATCATTATTAATTAATTTATTCAAACCTACAAGATTAATAATTTTTATTAAATATTTATAATCGTAATTATTTTGATTGTTTAATAATAAATTATTTTTTAATGTATCACTAAAAAGATATACACGTTGATTTATTACACTTATATTTTTTCGTAAAGTAGATAAATTCCATAATTTTAAATTAATATTATTTAAATAAATTATTCCTTTAATAGGATCCCAAGCTCTAGTTAATAACATTAGTAATGTTGATTTACCGCAACCATTATGTCCAGTAATAGCTATTTTTTCATTATTTTTTATAAATAAAGATAATTTTTTTAAAATTAATAAAGGCTGTTGAGGGTAATGAAAAGAAATATTATCAATATTAATAATAATATAATTATTTTTTTCCTGAATATTTTTATTTTTTTTAGAAAATTTTACAATTGGTTTTTGATTTATAATCATAAAAATTTTTTTAGCAGATAATAAAACTTCACTTATATTGTGAAAAATATCACTTATAGTATATAACATATTAGATAATGTAATTAAACAAAGTAAAAATGATATAATATAAAATTTAGAATTAATATTTTTAGATAAATATAAATTACTATATACTAAAAAAGTAATTATATTAATGCCATTAATAATAATTATTATTGATTGTGATCTTGCATTATAATTATTTTTTTTATATTGTATATTTTGCCATTTTTTTTCTAAAAAATTAATTTTTTTCCTAATTATATTAATACCTTCAAATATTCTATATTCTGTTTGATAAAATAAATAATTACTTATATAAAAATAATATTGATTTCTTAAATCAATATTATTTTTACCAATAGGTTTACCTAAATTATAAAAATATATCATATATAATGATAATGAAAAAAATAAAATTATAAAAAGTATAATAGAAAGTATATAACTAAAAAAATTTAAACTGATTAATATAATGATAATTGTTATAAATAAACTAATAATAGGAGATAAAATTTGTATATATAAATGATCTAAGGTTTGGATATCTGAAATTAATGTATTTAATATATCACTATTATTTAAATATTTTAAGTTAGAAGGATATAAAGGAAAAATTTTACGAAAAATGATAATTCTTAAGTTTTTTAAAACTTGTAAAGTACTATCGTGTTTTATAATTTTTTCGAAATATTTTGTTACAGTTTTTATTATTGAAATAATTCTTATAATAACTGAAGGAACTACATAATTATAATTAACACTATTAAAGTTAAATATAAAAGTAGAAGTTAATAAATAACCAGATATAATTGATAAAGATATACTCATCAAATTAGTAATAATTGTTATTATTATACCAAAAAAAAGAATTATTAAATATTTTTTATAATTTTTTAAAAAATATAATAAATAAAACACTGAATTTAAACTCCTACTTTTATATTTAAATTTTTTTATATTTTATATTAAATTATCTAATTATTTTATTATTTATTATCTTTTTTATAATTTTTCCATTATCCATTTTCCAAATTTGATTACAAAATTTAGTTTGATATAATTTATGTGTTATCATTAAAACTGTTTTTATATCTTGGTAATTATATAAAGAATTTATAATATCTTTTTCACTATTAATATCAATATTTGCAGTAGGTTCATCTAATAATAATAAATTATGATTTTTAATTAGAGCTCTTGCTATAATTATTCTTTGTATTTGTCCTACTGATAATCTTATATTTTGTTCACCAACTATTGTATCTAATCCCTTAGGAAAATTTTTTAAAAAATCTTGGATTTTTGTAATTTTAATAATATTTTGTATTTTATTTGTATTAATATTTTTATCAAAAAATAAATTTTGTCTTATTGTTTTTGAAGGAATACTAGAATTTTGTCCTACCCAAGATATTTTTTTATACCAATCATTTAAATTTATATTTTTTAATTCAATATTATTAATTGTTAATGATCCATTATATGGTAAAAATCCTAAAAAAACATTAAATAGTGTAGTTTTTCCACAACCACTAGAACCTATTATAGCTATACGTTCTCCTGGAAGAATTTTAAATGATATAGGACCTATTAATATATTTCCTTCTATACTTTTTACTATTAATTCTTTAGCTTGAATAAAAAAATGTGTTTTATTAAAAGGTATTTTTTTTGTTTGTAAATTAATTTTTGTAGGATTATTTTGTAAAAATTGTAAAATTAAATCTGCTGCTCCTATAGACTTACATTTAATATGGTAAAGTAATCCTAAATTAATAAAATATTGAAAATATTCAGAAATTAAAATTAATATAAAAAAACTATTAAATATAGTAATTTTATTACCATAAAAACCTAAATTAATTATATTTAAATATGAAAAACTAAAATAAATAGCAATAGAAGCTAATGCAATAGAAGAAAAAAATTCTAAAACAGAAGATGTTAAAAAAGCAATTTTTAATATTTCCATACTTTTTTTTCTAAATTTTTCAATAAAAAATTCTATTTTATTAATTTCTATTTTACTTAAATTAAATAAACGTATTGTTTCTATACCTAGTAATCTGTCTAAAAAAAAACCATTTAAAATAGATAATATTTTAAAATTTTTCTTATTTTTTTCAGCAGTTTGACTACCAATTAAAATTATAAAAATTATAGTAAATATACTAATTATTATTAATAATAAACTTGCAAGCCAACTAATAAATGTTATTGTTATTAATATGATTATAGGAGATATAATAGATACTAATAATTGAGGTATATATTTGTTATAAAAATCTTGTAAATTTTCAATTTGATCTATTATTAAAGATAATATACTACCTAAAGTTTTATTTTTTATATTAATTATATAAATTTGTTCAAATTTATCTAAAATTTTTTTTCTAATAATATTTTTTATTGATTGACTGTAATTAAAATTAATTTTATTAATTATAAGGTTTAATAACGCTCTAAATATAAAGCATATAATTAATATTACATAATAATACAATAATTTATTTATTTGTACTTTAAAAAATAAATATTGAATTTGAATAGCTAAAATCCAATTTTGAAAAATAATTATACTTATATTTAAAATATTTAATAAAAAAGATAATTTTAATAATTTACTTGCAAAAAAACTTTGATTATTTAACCATTTTATTAATTTTTTTTCTTGATATTTTTTCATAGTAATATAATTACTTATATTTTATATACTTTTTTAAATATAAAAAAATATAATTTATAAAATTTTTATTTAATAAAATTATTATTAATATTAAAAGGAGCTAAAATATTTAATTTTTCTTCTATTCTTATTAATTGATTATATTTAGCTGTTCTTTCTGAACGACTCATTGATCCTGTTTTTATTTGTCCAGCATTTGTACCTACAGATAAATCTGAAATAAAAGTATCTTCTGTTTCTCCAGAACGATGAGATATTATTACTTTATATCCATTTTTTTTTGCTATTTTAATAGTAGATAATGTTTCAGATAAAGAACCAATTTGATTAAGTTTTATTAAAATAGCATTAGCTATTCCAAGTTTTATACCTTTATTTAAAAGTTTTGTATTTGTAACAAATAAATCATCACCAACTAATTGAATTTTATTACCTAATATTTTTGTTTGGTATGCAAATCCTTTCCAATCGGATTCATCTAGACCATCTTCTATAGAAGATATAGGATATTTTTTAATTAAATTAGAAAAAAAATGAGTTAATTCTTTATAATTTAAACTTAACCCTTCACCTTTTAAATGATATTTTTTTTTATAAAATAATTCAGAAGCAGCACAATCAATAGCAAAAGTAATATCTTTACCTAAAATAAATCCAGAATTTTTTATAGCTTCTGAAATAATATCAAATGCATCACTGTTTTTATTTAAATTAGGTGCAAAACCACCTTCATCTCCTACAGAAGTTATTAATTTATAAGATTTTAGTACTTTATATAAATGATGAAAAATTTCTGAACCTATTCTAATAGCTTCTTTTATATTTTTTGCACAGACAGGTTGTATCATAAATTCTTGAATATCAAGATTATTATCTGCATGTTTACCTCCATTAATAATATTAATCATTGGTAATGGCATTGAAAAATTATTAGATGTTCCATTTATATCAGAAATATGTTGATATAATGGAATATTTTTAAATATAGCAGCAGCTCTAGCATTTGCTAATGATACAGCTAAAATAGCATTTGCTCCAAGAATAGATTTATTTTCAGTACCATCTAAATTAATCATAAGATTATCAATATTAGATTGATCTAATGAATCTTTATTCATTAAAATTTTATTTATATGTTTATTAATTGAATTAATAGCTTTTAAAACTCCTTTTCCTAAAAAACGATTATCATTATCACGTAATTCCATAGCTTCTTTTGAACCAACTGAAGCACCAGATGGAACTGAAGCTATACCAATAGTACCACAATTTAATTGTACTTCTGCTTCAACAGTTGGATTACCTCTAGAGTCTATTATTTCTCTACCAATAATTTTTTTAATTTTAGACATTATTTTATCCTATTTAATATTTAAATTGACTTTTTTCATAGAAGATTTTATAAAATCTATAAATAATAAATGATTATTATGAAAATTAAAAATAAATTCTGGATGAAATTGATAACCAATAAACCACGAATAATTAGAAATTTTAATAATTTCTACAAATAATTTATTTTTTGATCTTATTACTATTAACAAATCATGTTGAATAAGTTTATAAATTAATAAATTATTTACTTTATATTTATGACGATGTCTTTTAATAATATTATTAAATTTATAAAATTGATATAATAAATTTAATTCATTTAATTGACATTGTTGATTATCTAATCTCATTTTACTTTATAATTCTTTTATATTTAGATTATAATTGAAATTATTATTTTGATTAATTAATTTTATAATTAATTTTTTGTAATTTAAATTAAATTCAATTAAATTGCATAAATTATTTTAAAAACATTACGTGAAAATTTAATTAAAATTATATGCATTTTAAAACATATTTCAAAATAAGGAATATTATTCTTTTATTCTACTGTTTTCAATTTTTCTTTAATACCTCTAGAATTAAAACTATCAAAAATAAAAATTTTATTAAATTTATTTAAAATATTTATTCCCTTAATATTCATTAATTCAGAATTAATGAATTTAATATTTACATAAATTTGATTTTTTAATCCCTCACGTTTTAATGTTTCTATTACTGATTTATATGTATCTGATAATTTAGTATATTTTCATATTATACTAATATTAACATAATCTTTAAAATTAAATTCTTTATTTAATATTTTTTTCTATTTAGTAAGTTTAGTTTCTGTAAGTTAAATTAAATTTATTATATACATAATTATCTAAACTTTATTTATTTAATAAAATAAGTATTTTATATATAAAATTAATATCATTTAAAAAAATAATAACTTTTTTTGATAAATTACAAAATGATATAATTTTAATATTTTTAAAATTAGATATTGAGTAACTAAATTAACATAATATATCTGATTATATTTTTATTGATAGTAATTCTTTCATGAAAAGTTTTGTAGGTTTTATTTTTATTTTTTTAGTTATTTAAATAAATATAAATTATTCTATCTTTTCCTATATCTAATAATATTTAATTGATATTTTCAAGAAAAGATAAAAATTCTATATTTTTAACTGTATATTCTATTTTTACTAAAATTATATTATATCCTTTATTTTTTATAAATCAGTTATATGTTTTTTATAATATTAATAATTATGGAATAACTTTAATTATTATATCCAAGATATTTTTTCTCTTTCTTTTTTTAATACTTTAGAATATATAACAAGTATTAAAATTATTAAAATGAGACATTATAGTTTTTATAAATAATTCATAATATTCAAAATTTAAATTAATTTCAGCATCATTATCGTTAAAAAATACTTTTCCACATTGATGGAAATTTAATTTTACTACTAAAATTAATATATGAATTTAATTCAATTATATTGACTTTTATTTCTATTTTCAAAAATTGAATTTAACTAGTTTGTAGTTACTTCTTTAACTAAAAAAGAAGTTACTCTTATAGTAATAAAAATATAATTTATATATATTTTTATTACAATAATTTTAGTATTTAAAAACTAATACAAATATATATTTATAATATTTTTTATTATATAATTTATAAAAAAATAACTTCCATTATATATAATAATATATTATATTACTTATTAAATTAATAATAATTATATATTATATAATATAATTAACATTTTTCATTAATTCTTTTAATAGATAATAAAATTTCTTTTTTAGCAATATCTATATTTTCCCATTTATTAATTTTGACCCATTTATTATTTTCTAAATCTTTATAATGTTTAAAAAAATGAACTATTTTATTTTTTAAAAAAACAGATAAATCATCAATACTATTAATATTATTATATTCTGAAGAAATTTTTTTATGAGGTACAGCTATTATTTTAATATCATCTCCAGATTCATCTGTCATATTTAATATACCAATAGGACGGCACCTAATAACAGATCCTGGTAAAATAGAATATTGAGTAGGTACTAAAACATCTAAAGGATCACCATCTAAAGATAATGTATTATTTATATAACCATAATTACATGGATAGAACATTGTTGTAGAAATGAAACGATCAACAAATAATATTCCTAATTTTTTATCTATTTCATATTTTATAGGTTCTGAATTTGAAGATATTTCAATAATTACATTAATATCATCTGGTACTTTATTTCCAGATGATACTTTATTTAAGTTCATAGTATATTCTTTAATATTTAATATAATGAATTTTAAAATAATAACAAATATATATTAATTATGTCAAAGAGTAATATATAATTAACTAATATAAAATATAAATAAAAAATAATAAAATGAAAATATTTTCAAAAATTATAAAAGAACGTAGTATATTAGAATCTAAAATATTAAATTATATAATATTAACTAAAAAAGAAATTAAAAATTTTGAAATGACAATTAAAAAAATAATAGGATTTAATATAAATATTCGTAATGGAACTACACAAACATCAGAATTTTATAATAATGAATCATTTTCTATTAATGTTTATAAAAATTATCAAAAAGGATTTGCTAAAACAAATAATTTATCATTAAATAATATAAAAAAAACTATATATTATGCGATAAATTCAAGTAATTATACAACATATGATATATGTTTAGGATTACCTAAATATGAATTACTAGCTTTTAATAAAATTGATTTAGATCTTTTTCATATTTCTAATATAGATAAAAATAAATATATTTTTATTCTTAAAGAAAGTGAAAAAATTGCGGTAAATACAGATAAACGTATTGTTAGTAACGGAGGAGATTTTAATAGTTTTGCAACAATTCATATATTTGCAAATAGTTTAGGAATACTACAGAGTTATATTTCTACATATTATTCATTATATCTTTCTATTATAGCTCAAGAAAATAATAAAATGGAATGTAGTTATTCATATTCTATATCAAGATCAATTCCTAATTTATATTCTGCTAAAATATTAGGAAAAGATAGTGCAAAAAAATCATTAAAAAAATTAGGATCACGTAAGATTAAAACTCAAAAATCTCCAATAATTTTTTCAAGTGAAATATCATGTTCTTTATTTAAACATTTAGCTGAATTAATTAATGGATATTATGTTTATCAAAAATTAACATTTTTATCTAATTCATTAAATAAATTAATCTTTCCAGAATGGTTAAATATTATAGAAGATCCTCATGTTTTACAAGGTTTAGGATCTAAACCTTTTGATAATGAAGGAGTAAGTACAAAAAAAATAGTAATAGTACAAAATGGAATTTTAAAAAATTGGTTACTAAATAATTATACGTCAAATAAATTACATATAGAAAATAATGGACATTCTGGAGGAATATATAATTGGTATATTAATAATAAAAATAATATAGATTATAATACTTTAATAAAAAAAATGAATAATGGATTAATTGTAACAGAATTGATGTCTAATGGAGTTAATAATATTACAGGAGATTATTCTCGTGGAGTATGTGGTTTTTGGGTTGAAAATGGAAAGATAATATTTCCAGTTAGTGAAGTAACAATATCTTCAAATTTAAAAAAAATATGGTTATCTATTTCAGATATTAGTAATGATATTGAAAAAAGAAATATTATACAGTGTGGATCTATTCTTATATCTGAAATGATGATTTCAGGAATTTAAATATTATATAATTAATATTATTTTAAGTAATATTTTATAAATAAATTATAATTTTTATATATTGATATTTGTTTAATAAGATTATGACTATAAGAAATTTATTTATTATTTCAGCACCTAGTGGTACTGGTAAATCTTTACTTTTACAACTATTATTAAAAAATAATGTATTAAATTTTAATATAAAATTATCGATTTCTTATACAACTAGAATTAAACGTATAGGTGAAATAAATGGTAAAGATTATTTTTTTATATCAAAAAAAAAATTTAAAAAAATGATAATAAATAATGAATTTTTAGAACATGCTAAAATATTTGGAAATTATTATGGCACCTCTAAAAAAAATATTAAGAATATATTAAAAAATAATATAAATGTTTTTTTAAATATCGATTGGCAGGGAGCTAAACAAGTGAGAAATAAAATTTCTCAAGTTTGTAGTATATTTATATTACCTCCATCAAAAAAGGAATTATATAAAAGATTATATCTTAGAGGTAAAGATCATATAGATATAATTAATAAACGTATGTTACAATTAAAAAAAGAAATATATCACTATCATGAATATAATTATTTAATTATTAATAATGATATTAATCATGCAATATTTGATTTAAAAAATATTATTTATGCAGAACATTTAAAAACACAAATACAATCCATAAGATATAATAATCTTATTAATAAATTATTAAATGAGTAATTTATTTTTATATTATATTTTTTTATATATAGGTTCATAATGGCTAGATTAACCGTAGAAAATGCAATTAAAAAAATTGGTAATCGTTTTGATTTAGTACTTATAGCTGCAAAAAGAGCAAGACAAATACAAATAAGAGGTAAAAGTCCTTTATTATCTAAAAAAAATGATAAAACAACAGTTTTAGCATTAAGAGAAATTGAACAAGGATTAATAAATAAAAAAATTTTAAATGATTATGAACAAATTGAAAATCAAGAATTTCATTCTATGAAAATAAAACCTATTAATTACTATTAATTATATATATAATATATAAAAATATATTTTTTATATTAAATAATTATATTAAAATAATCTCAAAAATATTAGTAATAATTATATATTTAATAATATTTTGTGTTTATTATTTTAAATGTCAATATTTGTTGCTTTTAAAGCATTATTTTTAATAAACAATCTTCTTGGTTCTACTTCATCTCCCATTAATGTAGAAAACAATTTATCTGCACTAATTGCATCCTGTATAGTAACTTTTAACATACTTCTAGTTAAAGGATTCATTGTTGTTTCCCATAATTGAATAGGATTCATTTCTCCTAATCCTTTATATCTTTGAATAGTAAAACTTTTTTTGGATTCTTTAAATAACCATTCTAATCCATCTTCAAAAGAAGTTATATATTTATATTTTTCGTCATTTTTTATAATATAAATTTTATTTTTTTTTAAAAAATATAATTTTTTACCTAATAAACAAATTTTATGATATTCTTTACCATTAATAAAATTTTTATTTAAAAAATATTCATTTTTATTTCCATATTTATTTTCATAAATTATTGGTTCAAAAATATTTAATTTTAAATTTTTTATGATGTAACCTGAATACTTAATATTAGGAAATTTATTATTTAAATAAAATATAAAATTATTTAACCATAAATTGACTTCTTCATAAGAATTTAATTTTTTTAATGGTGAATTATATAATAAAGAATGTAATATTTTATATGTAAAATAAGGTTTTAAATATTTTGTTAATTTTTTAAAATTATTATATTCTTGAACTAAATCAAATAATTTATTTCCAGACAAATCTTCTTGTATTTTTTTAAAACAAAATACTGCTTTTTTTAAAGCTATATTTAATTTAAAAATTTCCATATCTTCATTATTTTTGATATAAGATTCTTTATTACCTTTTTTAATTTTGTACAAAGGTGGTTGTGCTATATAAATATAACCTTTTTTAATAATTTCTGGCATTTGACGGTAAAAAAAAGTTAAAAGTAATGTCCTAATATGTGCTCCATCAACATCAGCGTCTGTCATAATAATTATATTATGATAACGTAATTTATCTAAATTATAATTTTCAGAATTAATATTACATCCTAAAGCTGTAATTAAAGTAATAATTTCTTGAGAAGATATAATTTTACTAAATTTAGCTTTTTCTACATTCAAAATTTTTCCTTTTAAAGGTAAAATAGCCTGATTTTTTCTATTTCTTCCTTGTTTAGCAGAACCTCCTGCTGAATCTCCTTCAACTAAATAAATTTCAGATAATTTTGGATTATTTTCTTGACAATCTGATAATTTTCCTGGAAGTCTAGATATTTCTATAGAATTTTGATTACGAGTTATTTCTCTTGTTTTTCTAGCAGCATCTCGTACTTTTGTTGCATAGAGTATTTTTTCTACTATATTTTTTGCATCTATAGGATTTTCTAATAAAAAAAACATTAATTGTTTATTTATACATGATTCTACAGCAGATTTTACTTCAGAAGAAACAAGTTTATCTTTTGTTTGAGAAGAAAATTTTGGTTCTGAAATTTTAATAGATATAATAGCTATTAAACCTTCTCTTGTATCTTCGCCTATTACATTGATTTTATTTCTTTTAATATAACCTTCTTTATCTATATATGATTTTAATGTTCTTGTTACAGATGATTTCAATCCTATTAAATGAGAACCTCCATCAAATTGTGGAATATTATTTGTAAAACAATATATACGTTCTTTAAATGAACTATTCCATAACATAGCAACTTCAATATTTATATTATTTTTTTTTTCATTAAAATAAAAAATTTTTTTATGAATAGATTTTTTATTATTTAAATATTTTATAAAAGCTTTAATACCTCCTTTATAACAAAAATTATTTTCTTTATTATTAATTTCATCTTTAATAGAAATAGAAATTCCTGAATTTAAAAATGATAATTCTCTTAATCTATTAGATAAAATAACAAAATCAAAATTTTTTACTTTAGTAAAAATTTTATAACTAGGCCAAAAACGAATATGAGTACCAGTATTTTTACTTATCCCTATAACATGTATTTTTGATTGAGGTATTCCGTTATAATATAATTGTTTATATAATTTTCCATTTCTTTTAATAATTAATTTTAATTTTTCAGATAATGCATTTACTACAGATATTCCAACTCCATGTAAACCACCAGATATTTTATATGATATATTATCAAATTTTCCTCCAGAATGTAAAACAGTCATAATTACTTCTGCAGCTGATGTATTTGTTTCTTTATGAATTCCTGTAGGAATACCTCTACCATCATCTTTAATAGAAACTGAACCATCATTATGAATGATAACATTAATATTTTTACAATAACCAGATAAAGATTCATCTATAGCATTATCTACTACTTCAAATACCATATGATGTAATCCAGTACCATCATCTATATCTCCAATGTACATTCCAGGTCTTTTTTTTACTGCATCAAGTCCTTTTAATATTTTTATACTAGATGAATCATAATAATTATTATTTATCAATTCTAACTCTCATTTATGTTTATAATAATTTAATTTTATTAATTATATAAATTAATAATAAAAACTATTAAGTAAATTATTAAATTCTCATGGGCATAATTAAATAAATTTTATTATTTTCAATAAAATCTTCTATTTTTATACTAGAAAAAGAATCTATTAATGAAATTTTTATATATTTATTTTTTAATGTATTTAAAACATCTATTAAATATTGAATATTTAAAGATATTTCTATATTATATTTTATATCATTATATTTTTCTTCTATAGATAAAATATCTTCTGCTTGTTCATTATCAATGTTACTTCCTAATATTTTTAAATATTTTTTATTAAATAATAGTGTTACACCTTTTGTTCTTTCATTAACTAAAATAGAAATACGAGTTAAAGCATTTTTTAAATTTATTCGATCTATTTTAATAATTTTGTAAAAAATTTGAGGTATAATTTTTGTGTATTCTGGAAAAGAATTTTCAATAAGTTTTGATGTAAATTTTAAATTTTTTAATGTAAAACTAATATTATTATTATTTATTTTAATTATTACTATATCATTAGTATTATTTAATAAACGTAATAATTCTATTATACTTTTTTTAGGAATTATAACTGAATAATTTATTAATATTTCATTTATTAAAATATTACAAATTGATAATCTATGACCATCAGTAGAAACCATATTTAATATATTATTTTTAATTTGAAATAGTACTCCATTTAAATATTGTCTAACATCTTGGTTTGCTATTGAAAAATATGTTGCATCAATTAACATTTTTAATATTTTATTTGTTAAAAAAAATTTTAATTGACTTTTCCAATATTCAATTATTGGAAAATTTATAGAAGGTAATGTAGACATAATAAATTTACATTTTTTAGATGAAATTATTATTTGATTATTATTATTAATTGATATATTTATATTAGATTTAATAGGAAAACTTTTACATATATCATAAAATTTTTTACCTGATATAGTAATAGAAAAATTATGTGTACTTTTTATGTTTTTTAAAAACGTAATTATTTCTATTTCTAAATTAGTACTTTTAAATATAATATTATTATTTTTAATTTCTATTAAAATATTATTAATAATAGGTATTATTGGTTTATTATTAATAATACTTACTATATTTTTTAATGGAATAATTAATTGTTCTCTATTAATAATAATATGTTTCATATTTATATAAAAAGTTACTATTTTAAATTTTAAATATTATTTTGTAGTTTTTAACTATTATAATAATGTATTGTTAAATAATATAATATTATTATACATTAATTTAATTCTATTAATCAATAATATTCATTTTAAATTTTGAAATAATTAATTTTATTAAAATTATATAAATTAAATTTTATTTATGTAATAATAATTATAGAGAAAAATTGTATTTAATTAGGTAATTTATAATGAAACGTACTTTCCAACCATCTATATTAAAAAAAAAAAGAGTTCATGGATTTAGAGTTAGAATGTCAACAAAAAATGGACGTCAAATTTTAAATAGACGTCGTGCCAAAGGTCGTGTTAATTTAAGTGTATCTGATAAAAAATAAATTATAAAATTTAAATGAATAATTTAAATTTTTCTAAAAAAAAGCGTTTATTATCATACTGTTTTAATTTTATTTCAAATAATTCATATAAAAAAAGTAATAAATATTATATAATTTTAAGTAAAAAAAATATATTTCAATATTCAAGGTTAGGTATTATTATACCTAAAAAAAATATAAGTAAATCCTATATTAGAAATAAAATAAAAAGAATTATTCGTGAATATTTTCGTTTAAATCAATATAAATTTCCTATTAGAGATTTTGTTGTTATATTAACAAATAAAAATATAATTAATATTAATTATATTAAATATAAAAAATATTTAAAAAAATTATGGAATATATATATAATATAATTATTATATTATTTTAAATAATAAATTATTAATTTAAAATATATAAAATATTAAAAAATAAATTTATATAGAAATTCAATAATTTCTATATTATTAAATATAATAGAGAAAATTAAATAATGTATTCACAGCGAAATATTATTGTTATTACTTTTATTTTAATTAGTTTTTTTATTTGGTATAATTGGCAAAAAATAAATAATTATGTAAATATTAGTAAATATGTAAAATATAAAAATATTACAAAAAATAATTTTAAACAAATTAATTTATATAGTAATAGAAAAATTATAGTTAAAACTGATAAATTTCTATTATTTATAAATCCTAATGGAGGTAATATTGATAAAGTACAATTAATAAATTATTCAGAAACATTACATTCTAAAAAATTATTTACTTTATTAAGTAATCATTCAGATTTTATTTATCAAGTAAATAGTGGTATTTTTCAAAAAAATAATAATTTTAAAAAATCTTTTATTAGTCCTAATTTCTTTACAAATAAATTTTATTTTCAATTAGAAAAATATAAAAATATATTAAAAGTTCCTTTATTTTTTTTAAAAAATAATATTTTGTATGTAAAAGTTTTTATTTTTAAAAAAAATAATTTTTCTATTAATATAGAACATGAATTTTTTAATAATAGTAAAAAACCTATAGAAATAGGAATGTTTGGTGAAATAAAACAGTCAGTTAATATACCTCAAAAATATTTAGATAAAAAAAATAGTTTATCTATGAAAGCTTTTAGAGGAATAGCTTATTCAACTGAAAAATATAAATTTAAAAAACACACATTTAATGATGTTTTAGAAAATAAAAATATTAATATAAATTCAAATCAGGGATGGATTGCAATGTTACAACAATATTTTGTTTCTGCTTGGATTTTACCAAAAAATAAAAATAATATAATATATACAAAAAAAATTGATAACAATACTGTAGGTATTAATTTTAAATCATCTACAAATATTATTTTACCTAAACATAAGCAAATTTTGTCATCAACTCTCTGGATTGGTCCTGAAATTCAAGAACAAATGTCAAAAATTGCTCCATATTTAGATTTCACTGTTGATTATGGAATCTTATGGTTTTTATCTAAACCATTATTTAAATTACTTAATTTATTATATAAATTAATAGGAAATTGGGGAATAGCTATAATTATTATCACTTTAATAGTAAGAATTATAATGTATCCTTTATCTAGGACACAATATATTACAATTGCTAAAATGCGTATTTTACAACCAAAAATTCAAAAAATTAAAGAACAATATTCAAATAATAAACATCTTTTAAGTCAAGAAATAATAAAATTATATAAAAAAGAAAAATTAAATCCTTTAGGAGGATGTTTTCCTTTTATAATACAAATGCCAATATTTTTAGCATTATATTATATGTTAATTAATTCCGTAGAATTACGTCATGCTCCATTTATTTTTTGGATTAAAGATTTATCATCGCAAGATCCTTATTATATATTACCTATAGTAATGGGTTTTACTATGTATTTTATTCAAAAAACTTCAAAAAATACATATGATGATCCTATTCAAAAAAATATTATGAATATAATACCATTTTTTTTTAGTTTATTCTTTTTATGGTTTCCTTCTGGTTTAGTTTTATATTATATAATCAGTAATATAGTAACAATAGTACAACAACAACTTATTTATTCTAAATATAAATGATTAAATTTTAATTTAATAATAATGCAAAAAAATACAAATACAATAATTGCAAGAGCAACTCCTTTAGGTCAGGGTAGTATAGGTATTATAAGAGTATCAGGAAATAATTCTATTAATGTAATGAAAAATATATTACATATTTCCTATATGAAACCTAGATATGCATATTATCTACCTTTTTTTTATAAAACAAAAATAATAGATAAAGGAATAGCATTATGGTTTCCGAAACCTAATTCATTTACAGGAGAAGATGTTTTTGAATTACAATGTCATGGAGGACCTATTATATTAGATTTATTAATTAGATATATTATGACTTTTCCTGGAATTAGGATAGCAAATCCTGGAGAATTTTCAGAAAGAGCTTTTTTAAATAAAAAAATAGATTTAACACAAGCAGAAGCTATTAGTGATTTAATTTCAGCTAATTCTAAAACGGCTGTTTTTTCAGCTATGAATTTACTTAATGGAAATTTTTCAGTTTTTTTAAATAAATTTAAAAAAAATATTATTGATCTTAGATCTAATATTGAATCTTTTATTGAATTTGAAGAAAATAATATAAATTTATTTAAAGTAGATATTTTAATAAAATTAGAAACATTATTAAATGATTTATCAAAATTAATAAAATATGTTAATTATGGAATAAGTATTAGAGATGGAATAAAAATTATTTTTGTAGGTCCACCTAATTCTGGAAAATCTAGTTTAATAAATTTACTCTCTAAGAGAAATGTATCTATTATTACTAATATTCCAGGTACTACTAGAGATATTTTATATGAAAAAATTTATATTAATTCTATTCCAATACAAATTATTGATACAGCTGGTATTAGAAAAACAAAAAATATAATTGAAAATATTGGAATAAAAAAAACTATTAATGAAATTAATAAAGCAAATTATTTATTTTTAATAGTAAATGATAATATAACTAATAATAATTTATCAAAAATTATAAATAATTATTTAAGTAATTTTATAAAAAAAATACCAATTATTATTATTAGAAATAAAATAGATTTAACAAATAACAATCCTGAAATTATCACAAACAGTGAATTTATCACTATCAAATTATCAGTAAAAACTAAAAAAGGTATACCTATATTAATAAATTATATTAAAAAAAATATTACTTATAAACATAATACTGAAGATATGTTTACTTCAAGAGCGAGACATATTAATATATTAAAATTAGTATTTAATTATATCCAGGAAGGAAAATTAATATTTTCGTCTATTGATTCTCCAATTGAATTATTATCTGAAAATTTAAAATTAGCTCAAATAGAACTTGATAATATAACAGGAAAATTTACTTCAAAAAATTTATTAGAAAATATTTTTTCTAAATTTTGTATTGGTAAATAAATTTATTAAAATGCCAGAATTACCAGAAATAGAAATTATTAAAAATATAATATCACCTTATTTAAAAGGTTATAATATCAATTATTCTATAGTAAGAAATAAAAAATTAAAATATTTAATACCAAAAGAAATAATTAATATTAATAATCAAAAAATTATAAATATAAAACGTCGTGGAAGATATATAATATTTTTATTACAAAATAATTCAATTATTGTTCATTTAGGTATGACAGGAAATTTATTAATTATTAAAAAATATAAAAAAATTTTGAAAAATGATCATATAGATTTAATTATTAATAATAATATTATTTTACGTTATTCAGATATCAGAAAATTTGGTTTTTGGATATGGAGTGATAAAAATTATAAAAAAAATAAATTTTTAAACAAATTAGGTCCTGAACCTCTTAATAATAAATTTAATAGTACTTATTTATATCAAATTACTCAAATAAAAAAAATACCAATAAAAGTTTTATTAATGATGAATGAAATAGTTGTAGGAATTGGGAATATATATTCTAACGAATCATTATTCATATCAAAAATTTTACCTTATAGAAAATCTAATACTTTAACTTTTATAGAAATAGATATTTTAGTTAAAAATATTAAACATATTTTATATATATCCATAAAAAATGGAGGTACTTCAATATGTAATTATATCGATCCTTATGGTAAAAAAGGAAATTTTAGTAAATTTTTATTTGTATATGGAAGAAATAATAAATTATGTAAAATATGTAAAACAAAAATTTTTAAAATGATTCATAGAAATAGAAGTACTTTTTTTTGTTCTATATGTCAAATTTAATTTTTTTATAAATATCTAATTATTAATTTAATATTTTTTTAAAATTTCTTAAAATAATTAATTTGATGATTATTTTTATAAAATTTATTTAAAATTATTCTACTACATAAAAATAAAAATAAAGAAATTATAATTAATATAGTAGCTAAAGCATTTATTTCAGGAGAAATACCTATTTTAACCATAGAATAAATTTTTAATGGTAATATTTCATAAGTTGGTCCAGTTACAAAAGTTGAAATTGTTATATCATCCATAGATAAAGCAAAACTTAATAACCAACTAGATAATATTACAGGAAATATTAATGGTAATATTATTTTTAAGATAATAATATTATTATTTGCTCCTAGATCTTTAGCTGATTCTAAAATATGATTATCAAAATTTTTTAATCTAGAATAGATTGTAATAACAACGTACGGAATACAAAAAGTTATATGAGATAATAATAATGTCCAAAAACCTAATGTTAAATTAAATAATATAAATAATAATAATAAAGATATAGCCATAATAATATCAGGTGATACAATAACTATAAATAATAAAATACTAATAAATAATTTCATAATATATAAATTACAATAATAATATAATGTAATGGCAGTTAAAAAACCTATTATTGTCGAAAATGTTGCAGAAATTATAGCAATTATTAATGAATGATATGTTGCTTCTAATAAAAAATTATTATTTATTATGTAATAATACCATTTTATACTAAATCCTTGCCATTGAGTACTAAAATTAGATGAATTAAAAGAATCTATTATAAGAATAATTATAGGAATATAAAACCAACTATATATTAAAATTATAAAAATATTACGTAAAAAATTTTTAAACATTTTTTAAAAATTCCTTTTTATTAAAAATTTGTATTAATTTATAATATAATATTAAAAATATTCCTGTAATTAATATTACTATATTACTTAAACTAGCACCTAATGGCCAATCTCTTATATTAAGAAATTGATTTTTTATAATATTTCCTATTAATAAATTTTTTGTACCACCCATTAAGTCTGCAATATAAAACATTCCCATAGAAGGTAAAAATACTAATAAAGATCCTGAAATAATTCCTGATAATGTTAATGGTAATATTATATAAAAAAAATTTTTCCATGGTTTAGCTCCCAAATCTTTAGCAGCTTCTACGCAGAACATATCTAATTTTTCTAGACTATAATATATTGGTATAATCATAAAAGGTAATAAAATATATACTAGTCCTAAAACAATAGCAAAAGAAGTATATATAATATGTATAGGATGATTAATTAATTTTAGATAAATAAGTGTTTTATTAAAATAACCATGTACACTGAAAAAATTTTTTAAAGAAAAAATTCTAATTAATGAATTAACCCAGAAAGGTAAAAATAAAAAAAATAACATTATAGATCTGTAATAATATGATATTTTAATTAAACACCATGAAAATAAATATCCAATAATAAGACAAATTATTGTTGTTATGAATGATATATATAAAGAATATATAAATATATTCATATATAAATTATCTAATATAAGTTTATAATTATTTAAATTGAAATTAAATTTAATAAAATTAATATCATCTTTTGTTGTAAAACTAATAATCATTATTATTAAATTTGGAAGGAAAATAAATAATAATAACCAACTTATTACTATAAAAATTATTATTTTTTTAGAATATTTAGTTATTTTTTTCATAAGGTAATACTACCTCCCATGTTTCAACCCAATTAATTATCATTTTTTGATTAATAGAATGATTAAAATCTGGATCATTTTCATTAAAAAATTCACTTACAGTAATTATTTTACCATTTTCAAGTTCTAGAATAGTTTCTAATGTCATGCCTTTATAACTTTGATCTTTAACATATCCAATTAAACCATGAATATATTGATTATGGATATCTATTTCTTTTATTCTTAAATCTTCTGGTCTTAATAAGACATGTATCTTTTCTCCTAGAATTACAGTAAATGGAACTTGTATATTACATAAATATCCTTCTAAATTAACTGTAACTTGTGTATTATTTAATTTTTTAATAATAGTAGCATTAAATATATTTATATCACCTATAAATTTAGCAACAAATAAATTTTTTGGTTCTTCATATATTTCTCTAGGTGTTCCATCTTGTTCTATCTTACCATTACGTAATACAACAATACGATCTGACATCATTAATGCTTCTTCTTGATTATGAGTAACAAATACAAAAGTAATTCCTAATTTTCTTTGTAACATTTTTAATTCATTTTGCATTTTTCTTCTTAATCTATAGTCCAAAGCTGATAATGATTCATCTAAAAGTAAAATTCTAGGTTTATTTACAATAGCTCTAGCTATAGCTACTCTTTGTTGTTGTCCTCCAGATAATTCGTAAGGTTTTCTATTAGCAAAATTTTGTAATTGAATCATATATAAGATATTTTTTACTCTAGATATTATTTCTTTATATGGTTTTTTTTGCATTTTTAATCCAAAAGCAATATTATCAAATACAGACATATGAGGAAATAAAGCATAATTTTGAAAAACAGTATTAATTTGTCTATTTTCTGCTGAAGTATGAGTAATTATTTTTTGATCTAATGTTATAGAACCACTATCAACTTTTTCTAGTCCAGCTATTAATCTTAATATAGTTGTTTTACCACAACCTGATGGTCCTAATAAAGTAATAAATTCACCATTATTTATAGTTAAATAAAAATTAGAAATAATTTTTTTTCCAAAATAAGATTTACTAATATTATTAAGATTAACCAATACTTTTTGAATATTTTTTTTCATAAATAAGCTCTAGCTAATATAATATAATTAATAAATTTAATATATATTAAATTTTATTACTTAAAAATTTTTAGTTAATTCTATAGAATTATTAATGTAATTATTATTAATAATATTTTTTAAATATAATTATATATTAATTCTAATAAAATATTTTTTTAAATTAATTTTTTATTATTTTATATAAATTTTTCATATTACTTATATTTAAAATAATTTTTATTATTTTATCAATTATTTACTGATTTTTTTAATTTTTTTAAATGATTTTTATTAATATTTAATATTTTTAATTATAATAATAAATATTATAGAATTTTTTAAAACAATTTTTTAAAATAATATATTAAGGATTTACTATCTTAAAATAAGTAGTTTTTTTGTAATAAACTATATAATTATATTAGTCATTATTAAATTTTTTCCTATTTATTTTAAATAAAATATGATTAATTTTATAAGATAGTTTTGATAAATAAATATATTTTTTATAATATTTTATCAAAATATTTTATATGATATATATTGTGAAATATTTTTATTAAAATTAATAATATTATTGTTAATAATATATCATATAAAAAATATTTCAGTAGTATAATTTTAAGGATCTATATTAAGAGAATAAATAGTTTAAGTAATTTTTAATAATTTAATAAAACTTTTACTTAATTTATATTTAATTAATATTAAGATTTATTATATAATAAATCTGATTTTTAGTTATATGGATAAAAAAATTTTAATATATTTATACATAATTATTTTTAATAAATTACTAATATCTTATAATATAATGAATGAATTTTAATATAATAATATTATTATATTTGTTCTTTTAAAGAATAAAATATTAAGATAAATATTTTTATTTATATAAAATTTTTAAATTAATAAATTAAACATGAATTTTTTTTTCAATTATACCTCCACCTAAACAAATTGACCCAGAATAAAATACTGCTGATTGTCCAGGAGTAATACTAGATATTGGGGTATTAAAATAGACTTGAATTTTTTTTTCATTTAAAAATTTAATTTTACAATTTATTTCTTTTTGTCTATATCTAGTTTTAATGGAACAAATATTTATTTTTTTTATTGGATAATTAATCCAATTAATATTTTTTGCTATTAATCCAATAGAGAATAAATTAGAATTATTTTTACCTTGAGCAACAGTTAAAATATTTTTTTTCATGTCTTTTTTAATAACATACCATGGTTTATGATTATAATTATTTAATATACCTCCTACTCCTATTCTCTTACGTTGTCCTATTGTATAATGTATTAAACCTTTATGTTTTCCGATAATTTTACCATTTAAATCAATAATATCCCCTTTTTTCGTGGATAAATATTTATTTAAAAATTCAAAAAAATTTTTTTTACCTATAAAACATATTCCTGTAGAATCTTTTTTATTTGCATTAATAAAATTTAATTTTTTTGCTATTTTGCGAACTTCAATTTTATTTAATCCTCCAATAGGAAATAAAATTTTTTGTAATTGTTGTTCTTTTATTGTATATAAAAAATAACTTTGATCTTTATTTTTATCTATTCCTTTTAATAAATAAAATTTATGTCTAATTTTTTTACATCGGACATAATGTCCTGTACTTATATAATCTGCTTTTAAATTTTTTAAGGCAAAATTCATAAAATATTTAAATTTTATTATTTTATTGCATAAAATATCAGGATTTGGTGTATTACCTATTTTATATTCATAAAGAAAATTTTTAAAAACATGTTCCCAATATTCAAAAGAAAAATTTACTTTATGTAAATGAATATTTAATTGATTGCAAATTTTTTGTGCATCATATAAATCTTTTTTAATATTACAATTTTTATTGTCATCTTCTTCCCAATTTTTCATAAATAATCCTTCTACTTGATAATTTTGTTTTTTTAATAACCAAGCAGAAATAGAAGAATCAACACCACCAGACATAGCAACTATTACTTTTTTTTTAGACATAATTTTATTTATAAAAAATTTTAATGTAAAATATATAAATTATTGAATTTAATTTTTTTACATTTTATTAATTGTTTTAATTCCTAAAAGATTTAATCCTGTTTTTAAAAATTTAATAGTAGTAAATACTATTTTTAATCTACTAATTTTAATTAAATCATTTTTAATATTTAATATATTACAATTTTCATAAAAATTGGAAAATAATGTAGTAATTTTATATAACCAATTACATAATATATGTGGTGTACCATTTTTTATAACTTTTAAAATTACTTCTTCAAATTCTAAAAAATTGATAGCTAAATTAATTTCATAATCACTAGAAAAATTTATTTCAAATGTAGTAAAATTATTAAAATTAATTTTTGATTTAAGTAATATTGATTTTGCTCTCACATAAGCATATTGTATATAAGGAGCTGTATTTCCATTTAACGAAAGCATTTCATCCCAATTAAAAATATAATTAGTTATTCTATTTTTAGATAATTCAGAATATTTAATTGCTGATATACCTATTACAGAAGATAAATTTTCTAATTCATTTTTTTTTATCATAGGATTTTTTTTTAAAATTATTTTTTTTGATCTAATTATAGATTCTTCTATTAAAACTTTTAATTTTATATTTTCTCCAGTACGAGTTTTAAATGGTTTATTATTATTATTTAATATCATTCCAAACATATGATGTTCTAATTTTACATGAAAGGGAACATAGTTTGCTTTTTTTGCTATTAAAAATATTTGTTGTAAATATTGACTTTGTCTAGAATCTACATAATAAATAATACGATCAGCTTTTAATATTTTACAACGATATTTTATACAAGCTATATCTGTAGTTGCATAAAGATATCCTCCATCTTTTTTTTGTATAACAATTGCCATTGTTGTACCATTTTTATTTTTTAGTTTTTTAATAGGTACAACAATTGCACCATTACTATTAATAGCTAAACCTTTTTTTTTTAAATCTAAAACAATTTTTGGTAACATATAATTATATGTACTTTCACCAAAAGTATTTTTAGAAGTTAATAAAACATTAAGTTTTTTATATAAAAAATAATTATAATTCATAGTAATTTGAACAAATTTTTTCCAAATTTTTATACAAAATGGATCATTATTTTGTAATTTTACAACATATTTTCTAGATTTTTTAGCAAATGTTATATCTTTATTATATTTAATTTGTGCTTCTTTATAAAATTGATTTAAATCGGATAAAAATATTTTTTTTTTATTTTGTTGTTTAAATTCTAAAAAAGCAATTAACATACCAAATTGTGTACCCCAATCACCTATATGATTAACTTTAATTACATTATGTCCTAAAAAAATTAATATGCGTACTATTGAATCTCCTATTATTGTAGATCTTAAATGTCCAACATGCATTTCTTTTGCAATATTAGGACTAGAATAATCTATAACAATATTTTTAAATTTTATTTTATTTAAAATACCTAATTTTGAAGCATTTAATAATAAATTTATTTGTTTAGATATCCACTGTTTTTTTATAAAAATATTAATAAATCCTAATGAAGATACTTCTATTTTTTTTATTATATTTTTTAAATTTATATTTTTTCTTACTTTAATAGCCAATTCTTTAGGGTTTTTATTTAATTTTACAGCAGCTGATATAATACCATTAACTTGATAATGTCCAAATTTTATTTTTTTACATTTGCGTAATATTACATCATATTCTAATGGAATTCCTGATTCTATCATTGCTTTTTGAATGTTCTCTGAAAGAATTTTTTTAATATTCATTAATTTTACCTAATTTAATAAATTTTTTAATAAAATTAATTTTTTATAATTGATAAATTGCATTTTTTATTCTTTTTAATGCTTCTTTTAATATATCATGAGTACACCCAAAATTAAATCTAATAAAATTATCATTTCCAAATTCTTTTCCTGAAGATAAACCTATTCCATATTTTTCAAAAAAAGATATTAAATTTAAAATTTTTATTTTAGAACAGTTAATCCAACCAAGATATGTAGCTTCTGGTTTTAACATGCTTAAATAAGGTAATTTATTTATATTATCAAATAAATAATCACGATTTATTTTTAAATATTTAATTTGTTGATTTAACCAATCATTACCATGCATCCATGCAGACTCTGCTGCAATATATGATAATATATCTATATTAGGATGAATACCTTTTTTAAATAAATTAAATTTATTTCGTAATTTTTTATTTGGAATAATAGCAATTGCAAAATTTAATCCTGATAAATTAAATGATTTAGAAGGAGACATAAAAGTTATACTACATTGTTCTGCATCATTATTAATAGATGCAAATGGTATATGTTTTGTACCTTCTTCTAA
Organism: Enterobacteriaceae endosymbiont of Plateumaris rustica; assembly: GCF_012562965.1. GTDB lineage: Bacteria > Pseudomonadota > Gammaproteobacteria > Enterobacterales > Enterobacteriaceae. The sequence continues at coordinate 466,121 of NZ_CP046228.1, read as the reverse complement.
AATTAAATCACAATGTATTTCATCAGAACAAATAATTAAGTTATATTTTTTAACAAATTCTAATATTTTTTCTAATTCATTATATTTATATACAGTTCCTACTGGATTATGTGGATTACATAACATCATTAATTTTTCATTACCATACATATTTTTGTTTAAAAAATTTAAATCTATAATTAACCTATTATTTATCTGTATTAATTTTATATATTTTTTATTTCTTTTAGCTATATTAGCAGCATATATAAATGGAGGATATATAGGAGTTGGTATAATTATAGAATTTTTATTAGTAGTAAAAGTTCTTACGGCTAAATGTAATCCACAAACAACTCCATTAATATATATAATCCATTCAGGATTAATTTTCCATTTAAAATTTTTCCATAATCTTTCAATAATAATATTTGATAAATTTTTTGGAATAATTCCATATCCTAAAACACCATGATTAATTCTTTTTTTTAATGCTTTTAATACACATGGAGGACAAGAAAAATCACTATCAGCTATCCATAAAGGTATAATATTTTTATTATATTTATTCCATTTTAAACTATCACTATTAAATCTATCAATAAATTTATTAAAATCAAAAATTTTTTTTACCATATTAACTAATTTAATTTAAAATATAAATATATAAATTATATCAAATTAATTTATTATAAAAATATTTTATTTAATTTTAATATAAATAAAAAATTAGAAAATAAATATTTATTATTTAAAATAAATATTTTTATTTATTTTATATTTTTTTATTTAATTTTATTAAAAAAATTTTATTGAAAAATTAATTATGAATTATTTTATATTTTAAATTAAATTAGTTAATATGGTAAAAAAAATTTTAAAACTATTAAATAGGCATTTATTTTATGAAAAATAGAATTTATTGTGGAGAAATTAATATACAACATATAAATCAAGAAATAGTTCTTTATGGTTGGGTAGATAATTATATAAATTTAGGTAAATTAATTTTTATTAATTTAAGAGATCGTGAAGGTATTATACAAATTATTTTTAAATCTTCAAATAAAATAATTTTTGAATTAGCTTCAACATTACGTAATAATTTTTGTATTAAGATTATTGGAAAAGTAGTAAAAAGAAAAAAAAAAAATTTAAATTTATTAACAGGAGAGATAGAAATTTTAGCATCTAATTTATTTTTAATAAATAAATCAAAACCATTACCTATAGATAATAATATTCTTAATACAGAAGAAATTAGATTAAAATACAGATATTTAGATTTGAGACAATTTAAAATGTCAAAAATACTAAAAAATAGATCACTTATTACAAGTTATATCAGATTATTTTTGGAAAAAAATAAATTTTTAAATATTGAAACTCCAATTTTAACTAAATCTACTCCAGAAGGATCTAGAGATTATTTAGTACCTAGTCGTATACATAAAAAAAATTTTTATGCATTACCACAATCACCTCAAATTTTTAAACAATTATTAATGATTGCTGGATTAGATCGTTATTATCAAATTGCTAAATGTTTTCGTGATGAAGACTTAAGATCTGATCGTCAACCAGAATTTACTCAAATTGATATAGAAGCATCTTTTATAAATTTTGAGGATTTTAAAAATTTAATAGAAAAAATGATATTTTATTTATGGAAAAATATTTTAAATATTAAATTAAAAAAATTTTTTATAATGACTTATTATGATGCTATGAATAATTATGGTACAGATAAACCTAATTTAAGAAATCCATTAAAATTAATAGATTTAACAGATTTATTTATTAATAATGAAATTAAAAATAATATTTTTCAAAGAAAAATATCAATTTGTATTAAATATAAATATATTCAAAATATAAATAATAAAAAATTATTTTTTTATAAAGAATATATTAATAAATATGGTACTAATGATCTTCATATATTTAAAGTATATAAGAATAATTTGATTAATTTATTTAAAAAATATAATAAATTAAATTTTTTTATAACTGATCAAATATCTAAAAACATTATTTTACGTAATAAAGCTCAAAATAATGATCTTATTTTTTTAGGAACAGAAAAAATTAATGGAACATTAAGTTCTATGGGTATTTTAAGAGAAAAGTTATCTATAGATTTAAATATAATAAAAAAAAGTATGTGGTTCCCATTATGGATTATTAATTTCCCTTTATTTAAAAAAGATAAGTTTGGAAATTTCATTTCAATGCATCATCCATTTACATCACCAATAAAATATCATGTAAATAATTTAAAAAATAATCCAGAAAATATTATATCTGATTCATATGATATAGTAATTAATGGATATGAAATTGGTAGTGGATCAGGAAGAATATATAATAATAAAATACAACAAATAATATTTGATATATTAAAAATAGACAAAAAAATACAAAAAAAAGATTTTGGTTTTTTTTTAGAAGCTTTAAAATTTGGTACACCTCCACATAGAGGTATAGCTTTAGGATTAGATAGATTAGTTATGCTTCTTACAAATACAAAAAATATTCGTGATGTAATAGCTTTTCCTAAAACTACTTCAGGTACATGTTTAATGACCCAATCTCCAACTCTAATTAATCAAGATATTTTAAAAGAATTAGGATTATTTTATATATAAAAAAATTCTTAATATAAAGGAAAATTTTTATGTCAGGACATAGTAAATGGTCCAATATGCGTTATCGTAAAGCATCACAAGATATAAAAAAAGATAAAATTTTTACTAAAATTGCTAGAGAATTAAGTACTGCTAGTAAATTAGGTGGAACAATTAATCCACAATATAATACTAAATTACGTTTAGCTATAGAAAAAGGTTTATTAAATAATATGAATAAATCTACAATAGAAAAAATATTATCTAATAAATTAAATAAAAAAAAATATTTATCAAATAATATAGAACATATTTCTTATGAAGGTTTTGGTCCTGGAAATATTGCATTAATTATTAATTGTATTACAAATAATAAAAATAGAACAGTTTCTGTAATAAGAAACTCTTTTAATAAAATAGGATGTCGTTTAGGAAATAATGGTTCTGTTTATTATATGTTTAAAAAAAAAATTATAATATCATTTTTTAATAAAAATAATCTAGATTATATAATTGATTTTGCTGAAAAATTACAAGCTGAAGATATTATTTTTAATGATAAAATTATTGATGTAATTTTTAATAAAAGAAAATATAAAACTCTTTTATTAGATATAAAAAAAAATTTAATTAAACCAATAAAATTTAAATTAACTATGATACCTTTAATAAAAAATAATATTGATTTATTAACAAAAAATAAATTATTAAATTTTTTAAATATATTAAAATCAAATAATGATATAAAAGAAATTTATCATAATGCAAATATTTAATAAATATTAATTTAATTTTTAATTATATTTTCTATTAATAGAAAATATATATTAAAATATACAAATAATTAAAATTAGTTAAAAATATATAATTAATTTTAAAATAACTTTTTATATGATAAACATCATTATATTTAATATAACTATTTTAAATAAAAATATATTTTAATATAAAAATATTTAATAAAATTTTTATAAAATATATAAAAAAATATATATTTTATAATTTTAAAAATTTAACATTTTAATTAGTATATAAAATACTATTTAATTAATATAATATTAAAATTATCTTTATTTTATAAAAAAATTGAAAATTAATAATTAAAATTTATTTTCTATATTTTTACTCCTAAAAAATATGTATATATTATTTAAAAATAATATTTAGTATCTATTAATTTTACTTAGTAATTTTTAATATTGGATCAATTCCAGCAATAACTTTACCAGAATATTTTTTTATTTTTTTAATATCTTCAGTATTAGAAATTACTATAGGAGTTAATATAGATTTTGCTGTTTTTATTAAATAATCTAAATCTAATTTAATAATTATTTCACCTTTTTTAACTATATTATTTTTTTTAAAGTTAAATATACGTTTAAATCCATTTCCTTTTAAATTAATTGTATCAATACCAAAATGAACAAATAGTTCTATTTCATTATTTGATATAATAGAAAAAGCATGATTAGTATCAAAAATTTTTCCAATTGTTCCATCCATTGGAGCTACAATAAAGTTACCTGTAGGATAAATTGCTATTCCATCACCTATAATTTTATCTGCAAATACAGAATCTGGAACAGTTTTTATATCGACTATTTCTCCAGAAATAGGTGCTAAAATTTTAATAGTAGTAGTTTTTTTTATTATTTTTTTTTTTATTTTACGAAAAATATCAGAAAAAAAATTCATTTTATATCTCCTAAAGTATATTTATATATAAAATATATTAATATTGTTTATTAAATTCATATATAAGATTATTAATTTCTTTATTAGTAGATTGTAATAAAATATTATCTGCTAAAATTTTTGCTTTATTCATTTTTGTATTTCTAATAATATTTTTTATTTTAGGAATAGATGCTGAATTCATACTAAATTCATCTAAACCCATTCCTAATAAGATAGGAATAACATGTTCATTACTAGCTAATTCTCCGCACATACCAGTCCATTTTCCTTCTGAATGTGATGCTTCAATAACTTTTTTAATTAAATAAAAAATAGATGGAGATATAGGTTTATATAAGTGAGAGATTAAATCATTACCACGATCTACTGCTAATGTATACTGAGTTAAATCATTTGTACCTATACTAAAAAAATCAATTTCTTTTGCTAAATGATTTGCAATAATTGCAGATGCAGGAGTTTCAACCATAATTCCTACTGGAATATTTTCATTAAAATTCTTTTTTTCTTTTTGAAGTTGTTTTTTTAAAAAATCTAATTCTTCTTTTAAAAAATAAACTTCTTCAATAGAAATAATCATTGGAAACATAATAGATAATTTACCAAATACTGATGCTCGTAAAATAGCTCTTAATTGTGTATGTAATATTTCTTTACGATCCATAGTTATTCTTATAGCTCTCCATCCTAAAAAAGGATTATCTTCTTTAGGTAAATTCATATATGGTATATTTTTATCTCCTCCTATATCCATAGTACGAATAATAACAAGTTTTCCACACATACTTTTTGCTACTGTTTTATAAGCATAAAATTGTTCTTCTTCTGAGGGTAAAGAATTACGATTCATAAATAAAAATTCTGTACGATATAAACCAATTCCTTCAGCACCATTTTTTTTTACACTATTTAAATCTTTTAATGAACTAATATTAGCACATATTTCAATTTTAAAATGATCTTTAGTTATAGCTGGTAATTTACTTAATTTTATTAATTTATTTTTTTCAAAAATATATTTATTTTGTATTAATTTAATTTTATTAATTATTGTATTATTAGGATTGATATATATATAATTATTAATACCATCTAATATTAAATAATCATTTGTTTTTACTTTACTAGTAATATTTCCTGTACCTACAATAGCAGGTATTTCTAAAGAACGAGCTATTATTGCTGTATGAGAAGTTTGACTACCAAAATCTGTAATAAATCCTAAAATTTTTTCTAAATTTAATTGAGTTGTTTCTGATGGTGTAAGGTCTTTAGCAATTAAAATTACTTTATTTTTTATTTCATTTAAATTCATGATATTTTGACCTAAAATATTTCTTATTAAACGATTTCCAATATCTTTAATATCAATTATTCTAGATCTTAAATATTCATCATCAAGATTTTTTAATGATTTTATTTGACATTTTATTACATAATTAACAGCAGCGTCAGCAGATAAAAAATTATTTTTTATTAATGAAATAACTTCTTTAACCATTTCTTCATCTTGTAAAAGTATAATATGTCCTTCAAATATACATTTTTTATCATCATTAAAATTTTTAGTTGAATTTTTTTTAATAAGTTCAAGTTGTTTTATTGATTTTTTTTGTCCGTCAAAAAATTTTTTAATTTCTAATTCTATTTGATTATTCACAATTTTATTATTATTAATAATAATATTATCTACTTTTAATAAAAATGCTTTACCAAAAGCAATACCAGGAGAAGCTAAAATTCCTGAAATCATAATTTACCTCTATTATCATCTAATAATTTTGTATTAAATATTATTAATTTCAACAATATATCATTATAAATATAAATTAATTATTTAATAAATATTAGTAGAATTATTTTTTTATAATTATTCTATTAATATTCTAGAATAATATTATTATAAATGAATATATATACATTATAATTTTTTAATAATTTTTACTAAATGTTCTATTGCTTTTTTTTCATCTTTGCCAGAAGCTGTTAAAATAATTGAAGTTCCTTTAGTCATACCTAATGTTTGTATTTTAAATAAACTTTTAGCATTAACTGTCTTTCCGTTAGATGTTATTGTTATATCAGAAATAAAAGATTTAGCTTCTTTTACAAAAAGTGCTGCTGGACGAATATGTAAACCATGAGTATTATTAATAATAATTTCTTCTTGAAACATTATTTTTTTCCTAATTTTTAATTAATTTATTTTTTTCAAAATTTTATATTTTAAAATTATTATTAAATTTATTTTAAAAAAAAGAATTTTTTATGAAAATAAATAATTATATATTAATTATTATAAAATTTAATAAATAGCATAGATAAATCATCTTGGCTACTAATTACTATAAGTAAACAATAATTATAATTTTTATACAAATTACAATAAATTTATTTATTAAACAATATTTTAATAAATATTAGATAATTTTATTATATAATAAAATTATATTTTAAATTATTTAGTAATTATTAGTTATATATATTCTAATTATAAATAATAATAAATTATTATAATAATTTATTATTATTTATGAATAAATAGTATTATTTTAATTTTTTTTAATAATCTATTATAATATTATTACTTATTTCTAGTCTAGAATAATTTAAATTAAATAATAAAATTTCTATAATTATAATATCTAATATATTTATTAAAAATAAAATTTTTTTTGTATATTAAATTTTAATATTATAATAGAAGTGTTTTTAGAAAGAAATAATTTTTTTATAAAATAGATCTAAAATAAAAACATAAATTATTTATATTCTATACAACAAAAATTGTTATTAATTAGTTAATTTATATTTATTTTCTTAAAGAAGAAAAAAATAATTTTATATTTTATTTATAAATTTTTTTTAAATTATCTTAATAATTATTATAATTTTTTGTTTTTTTTTCAAGTATTTTTTATATATATATAAATATATATTAAAATTAAAATTAATAATTTTATTGAAAATTACTAAAATAATATAGGTTATATTAATTATGACACAAATATTTGATTCTTATCATAATAAAAATAATTTTTTAACAAAAACTATATTTTCTATTATAAAAAAATATAATTCTCCAATTTGGTTATATTGTGCAGAAACTATAAAAAAACGTATTTTACAATTAAAAAAATTTGATACTATTAGATTTGCTCAAAAAGCATGTTCTAATATAAATATTTTAAAATTAATGAGAAAAGAAGGTGTAAAAGTAGATGCAGTATCTTTAGGAGAAATAGAAAGAGCACTAGTAGCTGGATATGATAATAAAAATAAAAATGATATTATCTTTACAGCTGATATTTTTGATTTTAATACATTAAAACGTATTTTAGATTTAAATATTACTGTTAATATTGGTTCTATAGATATGTTACATCAATTAGGAAAATTATCTAAAAATCATAATATTTGGTTACGTATTAATCCTGGTTTTGGACATGGACATAGTAAAAAAACTAATACTGGTGGTGAAAATAGTAAACATGGCATTTGGTATAAAGATTTAAAAAAATCAATTAATATTATAAATAAATATCAATTAAAATTAATAGGTATACATATCCATATAGGATCAGGTGTTAATTATTCTCATTTAAAAAAAGTATGTAATTCTATGGTTAGTTATGTATTAAAACCTTATATTCCAAAAATTAATGTAATATCTGCAGGTGGTGGTTTATCTATTCCATATAAATTATATGATCAAATTATTGATACAAATCATTATTTTAATTTATGGAATCAGACACGTAATATTATTAATAATCATTTACAAAAAAATATAAAATTAGAAATTGAACCTGGTAGATTCTTAGTAGCAGAATCAGGAATATTAATATGTAAAATATGGGCTATAAAAAAAATAAAAGAAAAAAGATTTATTTTAGTAGATGTAGGATTTAATGATTTTATGAGACCTGTATTATATGGTAGTTACCATTATATATCAGCTATTTCTTCAAAAGGAATAGATATGTCGTATTTACCAAAAATAGAATCTGTAGTTGCAGGTCCTTTATGTGAGGCAGGAGATGTATTTACACAATTAAATAATGGAGAAGTAACATTTTGTTTATTACCATATGTTAATGTTGGAGATTATTTAATTTTTCATGACACAGGAGCTTATGGTGCATCTATGTCATCTTGTTATAATAGTAGACCTTTAATACCAGAAGTATTAATTGAAAATGGTATTCCAAGAGAAATTCGTCGTCATCAAAAAATACAAGAATTAATTAATTTAGAACTTTATTAAGTTAAATTAAAATAAATAAATTATTTTTTTATTAAAATATTTTTATAAAAAATATTTTAACTTAATTATTTATAAAAAAATTTAAATAATTTAATTAGTATTTCATTTTAGTAAAATTTAAATATCTAATTTCTTATTTTAAATAAATATTTATGAATTTTTTAATAATGTTTTTGTAAATTTTTTTTTTAAATAAAAAGCTCTAGGTGTAGTTAGTATAATTTTATTATCTTGATTTATAATTTCTATTAATTTATTTTTATTAGATTTTGTTTTCACTAATAAAATAGTTCCATTATAATGATTAATATAATCTATATTTCCAGAAATAAGTAATTTCATCAATTCAATCCAATCATTATATATTTTTTTATAATCTCTTTTTGAAGGTGTCCATATAATTGGATTTCCTATTATTCTCATACCAATAGGAGTATTTTTACTTTTAGTTATAATAGGAATCCATAAAATTTTTGATAATTTATTATATAATTTACTTTTTTTCCAAATAAGAATATTTTTATTTATTAAAGGAAAAGAACATATAAATGTATTATTGATAGTATTTCCTTTTTCATCAATAGGAATAGTTTTTATTTCTATGCCTATTTGAGGTATATCTTGGTTAAATATATTTTTTTGTTGTATACCTAATAAACATAATTCAATTAATTTACCTATCCATCCTTTATCTTTATTTAAATTTAATGGAATATTATTATAATTTAACCATTTTGCAATATCATTTAAAGAATGACCTATTATTAAGGATGCTCTTAGAAATAATATTTTTTCACTATTAATAGTATTAGAAAAAATTTTTTTTATATACATATATATAAATTATACCTATTAGAAATAATAACGCTTATATTTAAAAAATGAAAATGCAATATTTATTGTTTCCAAAAATTAATCCAGTTGCTATTACAATATATGGTATTGATATTTATTGGTATAGTTTAATGTATTTAATTAGTTTTTTATTTATAATTAATATATCAAAGTTAAAATCATATAATAATTTAAATTGGACAAATAGAGAAAATGAAATTTTATTATATTTATCTTTTATAGGACTTTTATTAGGTGGTAGATTAGGATATATATTACTTTATAATTTAAAATATTTTTTAAATCATCCTATATCATTAATTAAATTTAGAGAAGGAGGTATGTCTTTTCATGGAGGATTACTTGGAACTATTTTAGTAATTTTTATATATTCTATTTATTATAAAAAAAAATTTTTACAATTAACTGATTTTATTACTCCATTGATTCCTTTTGGATTAGGTATGGGAAGAATAGGTAATTTTATTAATGATGAATTATGGGGAAGAGTTACTATTAATATTCCCTGGGCAATGTTATTTCCTAATTCTACCGAATTAGATTTAATTTATATTAAAAATCATAAAAATTTTATAAATTTATTTATAAAATATGGTAATTTACCTAGACATCCATCACAAATTTATGAATTTTTTTTTGAAGGAATAATATTATTTATTATTTTAAATATAAATTATAATAAAAGAAAAATGTTAGGTTATAATACCAGTGTTTTTTTATTATTTTATGGTATATTTCGTATATTTATAGAGTTTTTTAGAGAACCTGACATACAATTAGGTTTTTTTTATAGTTATATAACTATGGGACAAATATTATCTTTTCCAATGGTATTAATAGGATTAATAATGTTATATTACACTATATATAAAAAATTTAATTAAGATGAAAAATTAATAATTTTTTTAAAATTTTAAAATAATTAATATAAATAAAAAATATATAATATGTTTACAATATATCGTTCTAATAATTTAGATATTTTATTAAATTTAATAAAATATAATATTATAAAAAAACCATTAAATAATCCATTACAAACAGAAATTATAATTTTACCAAATTCAACATTTATTCCATATTTAAAAATTTATTTTTCTAAAATAATGGGAATACATACTAATATTAGTTATATAAATCCAGAAAAATTTATTTGGAATTTATTTATAAAAATTATTCCACAAATTAAAAAAGGTAATATTTTTAATAAAAAAATGATTACTTGGCAATTGATGAATATTATTCCAAAAACAGTTGTTTTACCTGAATTTAAAAATTTTCATAAATATTTAAATAATATAAATAATACTAATTATTTATATGAAATATCAATTCAAATTGCTAATTTATATGATGAATATCAAAAATATCGTCCAGAATGGTTATATTTATGGGAAAAAGATAAAATCTCATTTTTTCCAAATAATAAAGATCAAATTTGGCAAGCAAAATTATGGAAACAAATAATTATATATAATAAAATTATATTAGGTAAAAAATTATGGTATCTTAGTAGATTATATAATTTTTTTATAAATAAGAAAAAAAAAATTAAATATTCCGTTTTACCGGAAAGAATATTTATTTTAGAAACACAAAATATACCTTTAATATATTTACAATTATTAGAAAAATTAACAAAATATATAGAAATTCATATCTTAATTAAAAATCCTTGTATACATTATTGGGATAATATTCAAATAAATAATAATTATAATTTTTATAATTCATTATTATTTTCTTGGGGAAATTATGGAATAAATAATATAAATAAATTAATAAATGTATCATCAAGAATGATAGAATCATTTGTAAAAATAAAATCTTTAAATTTATTAAATAATATAAAAAAAGATATTAGTTTATTAAAAGAAAATTTTTTATTAAAGAATAATAAAAAAAAAATTAATATGTCAGATGATTCTATACAAATAAATGTTTTTACAGATCTTAAACAAGAAATAGAATTTTTATCATTTAATATTATTAAATTAATAAATAATAAAAATTATTATTTACATGAAATTATTGTAATTTCTCCTAATATAAATATATATTTACCTTTTATTTATTCTATTTTTAATAAAAAACAAATACCTTTTAACATTTATTTAGATTTTAATAAAAATAATATTTTTAATATACCAGATATTTTTTTTTTTTATTAAATTTATCAACAAAAAAATTTAATCCTGAAGAAATATTTTATTTATTAGATAATAATGAAATTTCGAAAAAATTTTCTATTAATAATAAAGATGATTTAATATATTTACGTTATTGGATAAATGATATTGGTATTAAATATAATTTAGATTTTAGTAATTTCAAAAAAATTTCTTTAACTAAAGATCAATATACCTGGAAATTTGGATTATATCGTATGTTTTATGGATATGCTATAGATAATAATTCAGGAAATTGGAATGGTATATTACCATATAATGGTATATATGGAATATTAGGAGAATTATTAGGTAAATTTACTCATTTTTTATTTACATTATATAAATGGAAAAAAAAATTAAATAAAAAACAAAAAATAAAAAATTGGAAAAAAATTTTAATTAAATTATATTCAGATTTTTTTTGTTCAAATATTGATTCAAATAAATATATGAAATATATTATTAAAAATATAATATTATTTATTGACAGTGGATTAAATTCAAATTATGAACAAAAAATATCTATTAATATTATTATTAAAGAATTTCAAAATCTATTAGAAAAAAAAAAATATTTTTTTCATTATTCTTTAAATAAAATTAATTTTTGTAATTTTGAACAATTAAATGGAATAGATTTTAAAGTTAGTTTTGTAATAGGTATGAATAGTAAATATTATCTTAAAAATTCATATCCAGTTATTTTTAATTTAATAAAGAAATACCCTAAAAAACATGATGAAAATAATTTAGATAAAGAAAAATATTTTTTTCTTGAATTATTGATGTCTTCTAAAGAAAAATTATATTTAAGTTATATTGATAATAAAAATATAAATTATAATAAAATATACCCTTCTATTTTGATTACTGAGTTATTAGAATATATTTACAATAACTACTATATTGAAAAAAATAAAATATCTGATTGTATCATCAAACACATATATCATGTAAATAAAAAAAATGATATTTTTATAAATTTTAATATTAATAATTATAATTTTTTAAAAAAACAAAATATTTATTTTAGTAAATTATCAAAATTAAAAATAAAAAAAATTATTATAAAAAATCTTTTAAATTTTTGGAAAGATCCTGTAAAAGGATTTTTTAATCAAAGATTAGGAGTATATTTACATGATTTAAATCAAATTCAATTTTCCGAAATAGAACCTTTTTCATTAGATTATTTAACAAAATACCAAATTGATAAAAAAATATTATATTCCTTAATATTTAATACAAATATTAACTTAATTTATTATAATTATTTAAATAAAGGAATTTTACCTTATGGTAATTATGGAAAAATATTATGGAATAATGAAAAAAAAAAAATATGTAAATTACTTAATAATGATTTAAAATTATATAAATATAATAATATTATTAAGTATATTGATATAAATATATCAGAAATAATATTATATGGAAAAATAAATTTTATAAGTTATAATAAAGGGTATATAAGATATGAACCTAAAATTATAGATATAAAATCTATTATATCTTTTTGGATTAAACATTTAATTTTATGTGTAATAAATATTAGAAAAGGAAAAGAATTTACTTCAACAATTATAGGTTTTAAAAATACTAAATATAGTTTTAATTATATTAATTCTAATATAGCAATAGTTTTATTAAAAAAATATATCGATGGATATGTGTGTGGATTAAATAATCCGATTATATTACCTATGAAAAGTGCTTGGAAATGGTTAGATTATTGTTATGATAAAAAAAATAAATGTATTAATTATGATATTTTTATACAAAAAAAAGCAAAAAAATATTTTTTTCATTTTTGGAATATGAATTTTAATTTTATAGAGAAAAATAAAAATTTATATTTTAATAAAATTAATTATTTTTTTGATGAAAAAAATTGGTTAAAAACAATAAAATTAATAGAAAAATGGTTGTTACCTATAAAAATTTATATAAAATAAAAAATTTTATTTATATGATAACGAATTTGACAAAAAATAAAGAATTTAATCCTTTTACAGATAATTTAAATCAACAATGTCTAATTGAAGCTTCAGCTGGTACTGGAAAAACTTTTACAATAATTATAATGTATTTACGTTTTTTATTAGGTTTATATAAAAAAAATCAAATTAGTATTCCATTATCAGTAGAAGAAATATTAGTAGTTACATTTACTGATATTTCAACAAAAGATTTATGTAAGAGAATAAAAAATAGTATAAATATATTACGTATAGCATGTATAAAAGGTAATAGTCAATTTTCTATTGTTAATAAAATTCTTAAAAAAATAAAAAATTTTAAAAAAGCAAGTATAATTTTATTAAAAGCAGAATTAAATTTTCATAATGCAACAATTTTAACTATTCATGCATTTTGTCAAAAAATATTAAATATTAAAAATTATGAGATTTATGGTTTTGTTTATAATAAAAAATTAATTAATAATGAAATTGATTTGCAAAATTATGCATCTATAAGTTTTTGGAGAAAATATTTATATCCTTTACCGAATAAAATTGCTGAAATTGTATTAGAATATTGGAAAACACCTAGTGATTTAATGAATAAATTATTACCATTTTTATTACAAAATGAATTACCTAATTTTAAACATTATTTTAATAATTTTAATTTAGTAGAACAATTTAATAAAAATATCAAATATATAAATATTTTAAAAAAAAATTGGATTCAATATAATAATATTATTTTTAATATAATTATGGAATCTAATGTTAACAAACATATTTATAATAATAGATCTATAAAATTTTGGATAAAATGTATAAATAAATGGGCATTAAGTAATACTAAAGATAATTTTATTCCAGAACAATTAAAAAGATTTTCTCAAAATATTTTAATTATAAAAACTATAAATGAAAAAAAATTCCCAAAACATATTCTATTTAAAAATATAGATACATATCTAAATAAAATAATAAATTTAAAAACTTTAATAATTATTAAAGCTATAAAATATATTAAATATTTTGTTAAAAAAAATAAAGAAAAAAATGAACAAATTAGTTTTAATGACTTATTATCAATATTAAATAAATCACTAGATAATTTTATTATCAATAAAAATTTAGCAGCAGATATAAGAAAATTATATCCTGTAGCATTGATAGATGAATTTCAAGATACAGATGTTCAACAATATAATATTTTTAAAAAAATATATATAAATCATTCTAATTGTACATTAATATTAATCGGAGATCCTAAACAAGCAATTTATTCTTTTAGAGGAGCTGATATTTTTACTTATATCAAAGCTTCTTTTGAGATTAAAAATCGTTATACATTAAAAAATAATTGGAGATCATCTAAAACTATGGTTAATAGTGTTAATAAAATATTTTCCAATTGTAAATATTCTTTTTTTTTAAAAAATATAGTTTTTTATCCTATATCATATGTAAAACAAAAATTAAATTATAATTTTATTATAAATAATATAATTCAACCAGGAATTACTTTTTGGTTTTTTCCTGAAGAAATAAATATAAATTTATATAAACAAAAAATGTCATATCAATGTGCTTATGAAATTTGTCAATGGCTTATACTAGGTCAACAAAAAAAAATTTTTTTACAAAAAAATATAAATAATAGTAGAAATATTAATATTTCAGATATAACAGTATTAGTACGTAATAAATACGAAGCTAATATTATACAAAAAGAATTTATTAAATTTAATATTCCTTCTATTTATTTATCTAATTCTAATAGTGTTTTTGAAACAATAGAAGCAAAAGAATTAGTATTATTGTTACAAACTATTTTGGAACCACATAAAATAAAACAATTAAAAAATGTTCTAGTAAGTGATTTATTTAATATAAATTTATCTAATTTAGACTATATAAAAGAAAAATTATTTTTAGAAAAAAGTATTAATCAATTTATTGAATATAAAAATTTATGGGATAAAAATGGTATTTTATTCATGTTAGAAAAAATTTTTTTACAAAAAAATTTTTTATGTAAAAAAAATATAATTAATAGTGTTTATAAAAAAAAAATACAAAATATATTACATATAGCAGAATTAATAGAAATAGAATTTATAAAAATTAAAAATAAAAAACAAATAATTATTTGGTTATTAAAACAAATTTCATTTCCAAATAATAGATCAATTGATCAACAAATAAGAATACAAAATGACCTTAATCAAATAAAAATAATTACTATTCATAAAGCTAAAGGATTACAATTTCCATTAGTATGGATACCTTTTATTACTTCTAATTTTTTAGATTTAGTAAATGATGAAGCAATAATTTTTCATGATAGAAAAACATTAAAAACAATTATAGATTTTAAAAAAAATGATAATAGCATAAAATATGCATTAGAAGAATTATTATCAGAAAATTTAAGATTATTATATGTATCTTTAACTAGATCAATTTTTCATTGCAGTATTGGTATAGGAAATATTAAAAATAATAAAAAAAAATATCAAAAATATTTATTTTATCAAAATGCTGTAGAATATTTAATAAATATTAATAATAATATAGATAAAAAAAATTTTAAAAAATTTTTATTTAATTTAGCAAATAAAGATATTAATATTAAAATCATAACTAAAGAAAAACAAATAAAATATAATTATATTTGTCCTATAGAAAAAAAAGATACTACTCAATATAATAATAAATTAAAAATTGATGAATATAAAACTTTATTAATTACAAGTTATTCTAAACTTAAAAATGATTTACATTTAAATAATAATATTTGTAAATATAAATTATTTAATTCTAAAAAAAATAAAAAAAAAACATCACACACTTTTCCTAGAGGAAAAGAAAGTGGAATTATTTTACATAATATTTTTAAAAAATTAGATTTTACTCAAAAAATTTCATGTTCTTTCATTAAAAATAAATTATCTAATAAAAAGATCGATAATTCTTGGCATATAATTTTAATAAAATGGTTAACAAATATATTAAATCATCCATTAGGAAAAGATAAAATTATTTTAAATAAATTAAAAAACAAAAATAAAATAACAGAATTAGAATTCTATTTAAATATAAAAAAAGAATTATATTTTATTGAATTAAATAAAATAATATGTAAGTATGATAGAATATCTAGGAAATTACCAATATTTAATAATAATATTCAAGGAATATTAAGAGGATTTATCGATTTGGTATTTTTATGGAAAAATAAATATTATATAATAGATTATAAATCTAATTGGTTAGGAAAAGATTATAATAAATACACTAAAAAATATATAGAAAAAAATATTTATTTAAATAGATATGATTTACAATATCAAATATATACATTAGCCTTACATAAATATCTTTATTCTCGTATTAAAAATTACAGTTATGAAAAACATTTTGGAAGTGTTATATACTTATATATTAGAGGTATTAATAACTTAAAAAATAATTTAAATGGTATTTGGGAAAAAAAACCTTCTTATAAATTAATTAAAAAATTAGATCAATTAATTTCTTAAGATTTTTATAAATATGATTTAATTAATATTAACAATAATATGTATAATTTTTTAAAAAAATTATGTAAAAAAAAATTTATTCGTTTAATTGATTTGCAATTTTCATATATAATGGCATCTAAAAATGAACCATATTTAATGTTTATTATTGCTTATCTTAGTTATTTTATTGGTAAAGGTAATACTTGTTTACCATTAATTAAATTTAATATAAAAAAAATATTAAAAAAAAATAATATTATTTTATCAAAAAAAGAAACGCAATTAATTGATAATATTAAAAAACAGGAAAAAAATTTATTAAATTATCCAATTGTTAGTAATGGAAAAAAAGTTACACCATTAGTAATACAAAATAATTGTCTTTATTTATATAGAATATGGAAAGAAGAAAATATAATTATTAAAAATTTAATAAACAATCATTTTATTTTACCTCCGGTAAATAATATAAAAAAAATATTAAATACTTTATTTAAACCAAGTGATATTTATCAAAAAATATCTATAGCTATGGCATATACACATAAAATAAGTATAATTTCAGGGTCTCCTGGAACAGGAAAAACTCATATTATAGCAAAATTAATTACCTTTTTTATAAAAATATATTCTATTCCATTAAATATTAAAATAGTCGCTAGTACAGGTAAAGCAGCTAATAGATTAACAGAATCAATCAACCAATACTTTATAAAAAATAATTTTTTAATAACTAAAACAGAAAAAAAAAATATTCCTAACAAAGCAACAACTATTCATCATTTATTAAAAATTAATTTGTATAATAAAGAAACTATATATAATATTAATAATAAATTAAATACAGATTTATTAATTATAGATGAAGCATCTATGATTGATTTAAGTTTAATGTCAATAATATTAAATGTTTTATCTATTAATAGTAGATTAATTTTGTTAGGTGATGATAATCAATTACCTCCAATAGAACTTGGTTTTATTTTTCAAGATATTTGTAATTTTAAAAAATTTAATTTTACTAAAAAATATTCAGAATGGTTATATAGCATAATTAATTATAATATTAAAAATAAAAATAATAATGAATGTTTATTTTTACGTAATTTTATTAGCTTATTAAAATATAATTATCGTTATAAATGTTATTCAGGAATAAATCAATTATCTATTTTAGTAAAAGAAGGTAATGTGAAAAAAATTAAAGAATTATTTTTAAAAAAAAAATTTAATGATATTAAATTTATTAATATTAATAATGAAAAAAAATATAAATACATGATAAATCAATTTATTATAGAATATAAAAAATATTTTGTTTATATGAATAAAAAAAATAATATTCATGATTTTTTTAAAATCTTTAATGAATATCAAATTTTATGTGCAGTAAAACATGGAATTTTTGGTACAAAAGAAATTAATAATCAATTAGAAAATGAATTTTTTAAAAAAAATATTTTAGATAATACTTATAAAAAAAATGATTGGTATATAGGTCGTCCAATTATTATTACTCAAAATAATGATTTTTTAAATTTATATAATGGTGATATAGGAATTACTTTTTTAGATACATCAGATAATGAATTAAAAGTTAAATTTAGTTTATCTAATGGTAAATATCATAATATTCTTATTAATAATTTACCTAAATATAATATTGCTTATGCAATTACTGTACATAAATCTCAAGGTTCAGAATTTAATAATACATCATTAGTATTACCTAATAAATATTCATCTTTATTAACTAGAGAATTGATTTATACAGCTATTACAAGATCAAAATTAACAATATCAATTTATAGTAATACTTCAATATTATTTAAATCAATAAAGTCTAAAATAATACGATTTTCTAATTTAGAAAATCGTATTTTACAAAGTATTCATACATAACTTAATTATATAAAAATATGTTTTATAAATAATATTTATTATTTTAAATAAAATTAATATTAATTTTATTAGTTTATTCATAAATATAATTTATTACGAATAATTTTATTATACTAAACGTTCTTTTATACGTGCTGCTTTTCCTGTTAATTTACGTAAGTAATATAATTTTGCTTTTTTAACATATCCATGTTTTTTTATGGTTATAGAATCAATTACTTTTGAATATAATTGAAATACACGTTCTATACCAATATTATTGGATATTTTTCTCACAGTGAATGAAGTATTTAAACTTTTTTTACGTATAGCAATTACAATACCTTCAAACAATTGCAATCTTTTTTTAGAACCTTCAACAACCCAGACTTTTATTTCTAATGTATCTCCAGGTCTAAATAAAAGCGAAACTGAACTTTTTTCAATCTGTTTTTTTTCTATAGAATCAATAATATTCATTATATATTCCTAATATTATATTATTTTTTAAATTTTTTTTTAAAATAATTCTTTTTAAAATCATTAAGTAATATTTTTTCTTCTTTTGTTAATTTTCTTTTTTTTAATAAATCAGGTCTTTTTAACCATGTACTTCCTAAAGATTGCTGTAATCTCCATATTTTTATTTTTTCATGATGTCCTGACAATAAAATTTTTGGAACTTTTCCTATATTTTTTAATATTTTAGGTCTAGTATAATATGGACAATCTAATAAACCATTATTAAAAAAAGAATCTGTATCATTTGACGATTTTTTATTTAAAACACCGGGAATTAATCTAGCTAAAACATCAATTAAAACCATAGCAGGTAATTCTCCACCACTAAGAATATAATCTCCTATAGAAATTTCTTCATCTATATAATAATTTATAATACGTTCATCTATACCTTTATATCTACCACAAACTAATATTATTTTTTTATAAGTTAATAAATTACTTATGTATGATTTATTAATTTTTTTTCCTTGAGGAGATAAATAAATTAATTTTACATAACTATTCGCTTTATGTTTTGCAGCATGAATAGATTTTATTAAAGGTTCTGCTTTTAATATAACTCCACTTCCTCCACCGTAAATTTTATAATCTACATCATGATATTTATTTTTTGTATAATCTCTAGGATTCCAATAATTTATTGTTAAAAGATTTTTTTTAATACTTTTACTAATAATTCCATAATTAGTAATTGATTTAAACATTTCAGGAAATAAACTAATAATACCAATCCACATACATAATTTTTCTTATATTAATAAATATGAAAATTCCAATCTACTTCAATAGTATTTTTTATTAAATCAACATTTTTAATTACTTGATTTTTAATAAAAGGAATTAATTGTTTTTTAATATTTTTTTTATTTTTTATAATAATAATAGATTGAATAACAAGAACATCATTAGCTCCTGTTGATATAATATTTTTTACTTTTCCTAAATTTTTATAATTATTTATATTAAAAACTTTACATCCAATTATATCATTCCAATAATATTCATCTATTTTTTTATATTTTATTAAACAACTATATAAAATATATATTTTATAATTTACCAATTTAAATACATCATTACGATTATTAAAATTATTAATTTTAACAATATAATAATTATTATTATATATCCATTTAGTAAATATTATTGGTAATATTAAAGAATTATTATCAATAACAAATAAATTTTTATAAAAAAAAATATTTTTTTTATTAGAAGTATAAGAAAATAATCTTATATATCCTTGTATACCATATACTGAACCAAATTGACCTAAAACTATATTTTTAATAATATTCATACATTAATTATTATGTTTTATTAAAAAATTTACTCTTTTAGAAAGAAGTGCACCTTTAGATAACCAAAAATTAACTTTTTCTTTATTAATTTTAATACTATTATTTTTATTTGAAGAAAATGGATTAAAATAACCAATACGTTCAATAAAACGTCCATTTCTTGGACTTTTACTATTAGTTACAACTATTTGATAAAAAGGTTTTTTTTTTATTCCATGACGAGATAAACGAATTTTAATCATATTACAATACCTTATACATTTTAAAAAATTTTTTTTGGAAAAATATTTTTTATATTACGAAACATTTTTTTTATTCCATAATTATTTTTCATTTTTTTAGATATTAATTTAAATTGATTATATTGTTTAAAAATAATATTAATTTTTTGTATAGAAATACCAGAACCTATAGATATTCTTTTTTTTCTTGAATAATTCATAATATTAATATTTATTTTTTCTATAGCAGTCATAGAATTAATAATAGCTTTAGTTTCTTTAATCATATTATTATTAATATTAAGAATATTAGACATTGGATTGGTAGAATAATTTATATTTTTAAAATTTATTGTATTTATTAATTTTGTAATATTATTATTACCTATTTTATTAATTTGTTTAATTTGATTTAAAAAATCAACAATATTAAACTGTTTTCCTTTTTTTAATTTATTTATTAATTTTTGATTTTTAATATTATTAATTTTATTTTTAATATCTTTAATAGAAGATAATTCTTCCTGCATTCCTAAAATTCTGATAGCAATATTTTTCGGAGAAAAAACTTCTATTTTATCTAATTTTTCACCAGTACCAATAAATTTTATTGGTTTATTAGTTATATATCTAATTGATAAAGCTGCTCCACCTCTTGAGTCACCATCCGTTTTTGTTAAAAAAATTCCTGTCAATGGTAATATTTTATTAAAAGTCTTAGCACTATTAACAGCATCTTGTCCTGTCATTGAATCAACAACAAATAAAGTTTCTATAGGATTAATATAGTTATGAATGTTTTTTATTTCATTCATCATATTATTATCTATATGTAATCTTCCAGCTGTATCTATAATTAATATATCATAAAAATTAATCTTTGCATAATTCAACGAATCTTGAGCAATTTTTACTGAAGAAATATTTTTATTAGAAGTAAAATAATCTATTTTTACTTGTTTAGATAAAATTTCTAATTGTTCCATAGCTGCAGGTCTATAAATATCAGTTGATGCAACTAAAATTTTTTTTTTATATTTTTTTTTTAAAAAATATGCTAATTTAATAACACTAGTAGTTTTACCAGCACCTTGTAATCCTGCTAATAAAATTACTGCAGGTGGTTGAATAGATAAATTAATATTAACATTAGATTCTCCCATGATTTTTATTAAATTATTTTTAATTAATTTAATTAATTCTTGTCCTGGAGTAAAACTATTATTAATTTTTTTTCCAATAGCATCTTTTTTAAGAGTATTAATAATATTATTAATTACTTTTAATGATACATCTGCTTCTAATAAATTATTAAATATTTTATTTAATGTATCTTTTATATTTTTTTCTGTTAATCTACCATAATTACTTATTTTAGATAATGTTTTTAATAATTTGTTGCGTAAATTTTCAAACATTTATATTCCTATTATTAATAAAATATTATTTATTTAAATTTTAAATAATATATAATTAATATATTATTAAAAATAAATTAAATATAATTTAAAATTAATTTTATTAATATTATATATATATTTGTTTCAAATGAAAATGATAAATAATATTGAATTAGAAAGAATCATCAATAAAAAATTAAATTCTATTAATATCAAAGATTATGTCCCTAATGGATTACAAATAGAAGGAAAAAATAATATTAAAAATATTGTTACTGGAGTAAGTGCATGTCAAAATTTATTAGATATAGCTGTTTTTAAAAAAGTAGATGCAATTATAGTACATCATGGATATTTTTGGAAAAATGAACCTTTAATTATTAGAGGAATGAAACGTCGTCGTTTAAAAACACTATTATCTAATAATATAAATTTATATAGTTGGCATATTCCATTAGATATTAATAATAAACTAAGTAATAATATTTTTTTAGCAAATTTATTAAATATTAATTTTATAGATAAAATTAATCCTTTTATTTTTTATGGTAATTTTAATCCTCCTTTAAATATTAAAGATTTAATAAATCTTATTAAATTTAAATTAAATTGTATACCTTTACATTTTGGAAAAAATGCACCGAAAATTATTAATAATATTGCTTGGTGTAGTGGTGCAGGACAAAAATTTTTTGAAGAAATAGTAAATTTTAATATTGATGTTTTTCTTACAGGTGAAGTATCAGAACAAACTATACATATAGCCACAGAATATGGTATTAATTTTATATCAGCAGGACATCATGCTACTGAAAAAGGTGGTTTAATTATGTTAGGTCAATGGTTACAAAATAATTATAATCTAAAAATTAATTTTATTGATATAAATAATCCTGTGTAATTATATTATAATAATGATTTTGTAAAATATTATTTATTTAAAATTGAATATTTTAATAATAAAATATTTTTTATTTAAATTTATATAAAATTAATATAATGTTATATATTTAAAGGAATTATTTTGGATAAAAAATTAGATCTTAAATCATTAACAGCATTAGTTATTAGTTCTATGTTGGGTGCAGGTGTTTTTAGTTTACCCCAAAATATGGCAGCTATTGCAAGTCCTGCTGCATTAATTATAGGATGGATTATTACTGGTATAGGAATTACTTTTTTAGCTACTTCAATGTTATTACTTCATAAATTAAAACCTAATCTCGATGGTGGTATTTTTGCATATGCTAAAGATGGATTTGGTGAACTTATAGGATTTTGTTCTACTTGGGGTTATTGGTTATGTGCAGTTATTGCTAATGTTTCTTATTTAGTTATTGTTTTTTCTGCGATAAGTTTTTTTACTGATCATTATAATTATATAATTTTTGGTAATGGTAATACATGGGAATCTATATTAGCAGCTTCTATTTTACTTTGGTCTGTACATTTTTTACTATTAAATGGTACTCAAACTGCTGCAATTATTAATATAATTGCTACTTTAGGAAAATTACTTCCATTAGTTATATTTATATTTTTATCTATATTAGCTTTTAATTTTAAAAAATTTAGTATTGATTTTATTGGAATTAAATCTGGATTTCCGATATGGGAACAAGTAAAAAATACAATGTTAATTACTTTATGGGTATTTATTGGAGTAGAAGGAGCGGTAATTTTATCTTCTAAAGCTAAAAATAAAAAAGATGTAAGTAAAGCTACATTATTAGCAGTTCTAATAGCATTATGTGTGTACTTATTAGTTACATTATTATCTCTAGGAGTTATTAATAGAATAGATTTAGCTAATATGAAAAATCCATCTATGGCTGGTTTAATGACAATATTAATTGGTAAATGGGGTAATATAATTATAGTTTTAGGATTAATTATATCTGTCTGTGGAGCATATTTGAGTTGGGCAATTATGGCAGCTGAAGTTCCATACATAGCTTCAAAACATGGAATTTTTCCTAAATGTTTTTCTAAACAAAATATTAATAAAACACCTTCATTTGCACTTTGGTTTACAAGTAGTAGTATGCAATTATGTTTAATTCTAATTTGGTTAACTAAACTAAATTATAATAATTTATTAGTTTTATCATCTGAAATGATATTAGTTCCTTATTTTTTAGTTGGAGCTTATTTATTAAAAATATCTTTTTACAAAAAAAATATATTACATATATTTATAGGTATGGGATCGTGTATATATGGTATGTGGTTGTTATATGCTTCTGGTCTTTTGCATTTATTATTATCATTAATTTTATATGCTCCTGGATTAATATTTTTTATTATTATTAAAAATATATAATTTAAAATTTTTATTATTAAATAATAAAGAAAAATTTATTTTATTTTTTTATTATTATGATCAATTTTTTCTTTATTAAATTTAATAGAAATATATTATATATAATAATATTATTCAATATAGTTATATGACTGTTATAATTTTATAACAGTCATAATGAAATTATAATTAAAATTATTAAAATCTTTTATATTTACTATAGAATTAACTTGTTTAACTAAATAAGAATTAACTTTTATTTTCTTGAAGAACTATTTTATATTACCTGAAATTAACTAAGAATTAATCCATATTATAAATTTTTTAATCATAAAAAATAAAGTTAATATAATTTTTTTATTCTTACATTAGTAATATATTTAATATATTGACATAAAATTTTTTTATTTAAAACCTTTATAGTTTCATGAGAAAATAAATATTTAATTTATTTTTGTTCTATTAGATAGTATTCAAAATAATTAATAATATTCAGAAAACAATATTTAATAATAATTTTTTCTATCTATATCTTTATTTTCTTTATATATTATATATATAGATAGATATTTATCATGTGCTATAAAACGAATAATTTTTACATTACTTTCTATTAATTATTTTTTATCAAAAGTAAAAAAAAATACAAAAGTAATATAAAATCTTATTAATTTTAAAATATTAATATTCATTTAACATAAATATAATTTTTTTAATTCTTATACATCAATAATAATTTTTGTTTTATTAATTAAATGAATTTCTTCATAAATACATTTTAATAATTTGTCATTTTAATAAGTTTATAATAATTAATAATATCTATTATTTTTAAAATAATATTTTTATTTATAATAATATCATAAAAAACTAATGAAGGATCATTAATAATATTAGT
Organism: Enterobacteriaceae endosymbiont of Plateumaris rustica; assembly: GCF_012562965.1. Classification (GTDB taxonomy): domain Bacteria; phylum Pseudomonadota; class Gammaproteobacteria; order Enterobacterales; family Enterobacteriaceae. The sequence continues at coordinate 440,508 of NZ_CP046228.1, read as the reverse complement.
ATAAGGATTAAAATATATCGTTTCAAAAAAAGATAACGTTTCAATTACAATTTTTCAATTTCAAAATAAAAATTAATATTAATATTAATAATATTATATTTACATTCCTTCTTTAAATAGAATCTAGTAAAATTTGATATTTTAAGTTACTAATAAATATATGTTTTTCATATTCAGATAAATTTTGATAGTAAATATGATTACATAATATATCTATTTTTTTAAGTTTCCAAAAAAACTTAATTATTTTTCAATTAATTTTTAAAAATATAATGTTTTAGTTGATCGTATTTAGTTATATTTATAAATTTTTCTAAAAATATAGGTTCTTTTAATTAATTATTTTTTACTATTAAAATAGTAATTAATAAATCTTATCAAATCATATAAGATTCATAATGAAAAATATCAGATTTTATGGAATTTATGTTATTTTTATCTATAGTATTTTAGTAGTATAAAGTTTTTATTCTTAATTGATATTTTCTTAACAAATCTTTTAATAATTATTACATTGATATTTTACTGTTAATAAATTTTTTATAGTAATAATTAATATTTGATGAAATTGATTAATCTATAAATTTTTGTATTAAACTAATTAAATTTAAATATTCACTATTATCAAAATAATGAAAGTTATTTTTTTAAATAATAAATAAAATTAATTACATCTATACTTAAAGATCTTTTTCTTAAAGAAATATTTTTGCTACTGTAATAAAATATTCTTGATAATTTAATAAATAATTTAATATTTTAACTATTAAATTTGATAATATTTTTAATTCACTTAAATTATTTATTATTCTTAAATTAAAAGTAGATAACATATATAATCCAATTTCTATATTAATATTAAAATATTATTTAAAAATTTTGTTAAAAGAGTAATTTTTAAATATAAATTAAATTATTTAATTAGAGTTATACTAGAAATAAAATTAAAATAATATTATAACCATCAATATTTTAAATATATGTTTTTTAGTAGATGTACATTATTGAATAATTAATAAAAATAAATTTGTATCAGTAAGATTTTTTTATGAAAATAAATATTTATTTATATTTTTTATAAAGTAATTGAATTTTTTTAATCTGAAAAAATCATATAAATTTAGTACATTTGAAAGACATAAATAATGTAATCATTTCTTTATTAATTAATTATTTATATAATAATTTATTTATTTTGTACTTTATAATCTATATAATAAACTTTATTATTTTTTGTTCTTATATTATTTTTAATACTAATAAATTAATAATTTTAAGATTTTATAATAGAAAAAAATATTTCTTCTTTTTTTTTTAAGTCCTACTTAAGAACAAAATTTTATTTTAGTTTAAAATATTTATAAAAAGGAATACATCTAAAAATTTTTTTATTTCTAATAGGATTTTCTTCAGTACGAATATGTTCTATATTTATGAAAAATATATTTAATAATAATATTAATTATTGTATGACATAATATTCAATGTAAAAGTACATGAATTAAATTGTTTATTAAGTATGAAAACTTCAGAATTATTGTAGGTAAAGAAATTTTAAAATTAAAAATAGCATTATAAAATTTTTTATATAATCTATTTTTTTTGAAGAATAATATTTAGTAAATAAACATGAAAATATTAAAATATATAAAAATTGAGTATTTAAATAAATTTTTCCTGTAATTCTATTTTTAATTAAATATTTTCCTTCTAATTATTTAACAACTTTATAAGAAAATTTTATATTATATTTATAATCAATAAATTTATGCATAATTTTAAATTATTTTTAAATATACTTTTAAAAGAAATTAATAATATTTATTTATTTCATCATAGATAAAATATGATAATATAATTTATATAGTTGAAATTAAACTATAAAATTTTTTTTTAAATGAAGAATTAATAAATAATCTTATTGTCATAAATTAATAGTTAAGATTATTTTGAAATAAGATTAGCTATAATTTTTATAATTATAATATGAATATTAAAAATAGTAATATTTTATAAAATTGTAAATATAAATTTTATTTTTGATATAGATATATTTTTTAATTTTTTAACAAATCTATCAATTATTTTATAAATTTTATTTAAATTTATAGATTTAATACTTCATTTTTTTATTATAGTTAAAATATTATTTATATAATATATACTATATTAAAAATATTTTTTTATAAATAAATATTTATTAATAAATATATAAAATTTTTTAAATATAAAAAATTTTTAAAAATAATATTTTAAAAAAATAGTAATTTTATTAATTATATTTTTTAATTAATAAAAAATATAAATATCATTACAATTTTTTTATTAAGTTTATATACTGCTAAAATAATTATAATAATTAAATTACATAATTTAACTATATGAATTAAAATATAGTTGGGAACATTTTATTAATTAATAGATATTTTTTATAAAATTAAATATTTAATAATTAAAATTATTTATTATTTTTTTTTGTTAATTGAATTACTTTCAATTGAGCTATAATTTTGTTTAATTCTTTTTTATCTAAAAAATATTTTTGATTAAAAATATTTTTTTTTATTTTTTTTTCTATTTGATATTTTTTTAATAAAATTTTTGATTCATTTAAATCAGAACTTTTTATAGCGATATCTGCTAAAATATTAACTTGTTTTTTTTTGATTTCTAATATTCCTCTTGAGATATAAATATATTTATTATTATTTTTTTGAGTTATATATATAACTCCTGGTTTTATTAAAGTTAATAAAGGTATATGACCAGGATATATGCTTAAATAACCTTCTATTCCTGATATTTTTATTTTATTTACTAAACCAGAAAATATTTTTTTTTCTACACTAATAATATTTAAAAAATATTCTTTATACATAAATATTATTCCAATTAAATATAATATTATATTTTATTTTTTTTTGATTTATTTATTACATCTTCTATTGAACCAACCATATAAAAATTTTGTTCTGGTAAATGATCAAAGTCACCATTAATAATACCTTTAAAACCTTTTATAGTATCTTTTAAACTTACATATTTTCCTTTAATTCCTGTAAACATTTCAGCTACAAAAAACGGTTGTGATAAAAATTTTTGAATTTTTCTTGCTCGAGAAATAATAAGTTTATCTTCATTAGATAGTTCATCTATTCCTAAAATAGCAATTACATCTTTTAATTCTTCATAACGTTGTAATATAGATTTTACATTTTGTGCTGTATTATAATGATCTTTACCTATAATTAATGGATCTAATTGACGACTAGTAGAGTTTAATGGATCTATTGCTGGATAAATACCTAAAGAAGCAATTTGTCTACTAAGAACTATAGTTGCATCTAAATGAGAAAATGTTGTAACTGGTGAAGGATCAGTTAAATCATCTGCTGGAATATAAATAGCCTGTATAGAAGTTATAGAACCATTATTAGTAGATGTAATTCTTTCTTGTAAAGTACCCATTTCTTCTGAAAGAGTAGGTTGATAACCTACTGCGGATGGTATTCTACCTAATAAGGCAGAAACTTCACTTCCAGCTAAAGTATATCTATAAATATTATCAATAAATAATAATACATTACTTCCATCATCTCTGAATTTTTCTGAAATAGTTAATCCTGTTAAAGCAACTCTTAATCTATTTCCTGGAGGTTCGTTCATTTGTCCATATATTAGAACAACTTTATTTATAATTTTAGATTCTAACATTTCTAAATAAAAATCATTTCCTTCTCTAGTTCTTTCACCTACTCCTACAAAAACTGAATATCCAGAATGTTCTACTGCAATATTACGAATTAATTCCATTATATTTATTGTTTTACCTACACCTGCACCACCAAATAAACCTATTTTACTACCTTTAGAAAAAGGACAAATTAAATCAATAATTTTTATACCGGTTTCTAAAAATTCTAATGAATGAGATATATTAATAAATAAAGGGGGATTTTGATGTATTTCTCTTCTTTCAAAAGATGAAGGTATTTTACCTTTCATATCTATTGGTTCACCTAAAACATTTAATATTCTTCCTAAAACACATTTTCCAACAGGAACTTTAATACCATGTTTTAAATTAATAACTTTTAATCCTCTTTGTAACCCTTCTGAAGAACTCATTGCTAAAGTACGAACTACTCCATCTCCTAATTGTTGTTGTACTTCTAAAATAATATTATTATTTTTTATTTTCAAAGCATCATATATTTTAGGTATTTTATCATGAGGAAAACTAACATCAATTACAGGTCCAATTATTTGAATAATTTTTCCAAATATCATTTTATTTATTCCTTTATTTATTATTGTATTGCAGACGCACCAGCAATAATTTCATTTAATTCTTGAGTGATATTTGATTGTCTAACTTTATTATATAATAATTTTAAATCTTTAATAAAAATATTAGCATTATCAGTAGCTGTTTTCATAGAAATTATTCTAGATGCATGTTCTCCAACTAAATTTTCTAAAAAAAAATGGTATATTTGAAATTGAACATAATTATTTAATATATAATCAATAATTGTAAATAGATTTGGTTCATAAAGATAATTGTTTTTTTTTATATTTTTTTTTAATATATTATTTAATAATAATGGTAATATTTGAAATATCGTTGGAATTTGTACTACAGTATTTACATATTTATTATAAACTATAAATAATTTATCAATATGAGAATTTTTATATAAATTTAACATACATGTAATAATATTAATAATTTTTGATATATTAATATTATTTGTTTTTAAATTTATTATTTTTGATACTATTTGAATATCAATTTTTTTAAAAAAAAATAATCCTTTATGACCTATAATAGCTAATTTAATATTAACAAATTTTTTTTTCCATTTTTTTATATCATTTAATAATAATTTAAGTAAATTATTATTAAAATTTCCACATAATCCTTTATCTGTTGTTATAACAATATAACCTATATTTTTTATAGTTTTACCATTTAATAAATATTGATGTTGAAAATTTATATTATTATTATATAAATAAATATTATTAATTAATTCATTTAGCAAAGAAATATATAGTTTACTAGAAAACATTTTTTTTTGTGATTTACGCATTTTAAATACAGTAACCATTTCCATAGCTCTAGTAATTTTTTTTGTATTATTTATACCTTCTATTTTATTTTTTATTTCTTTTATAAAATTCATTTATTTTATTACCTAGGAAATTTTATTTTTATTTAAAATTAGATAAAAAATTATTAAAAATAAAATTTAATTTATTTTCAATATCTTGATTATAAATACAATTTTTATTAATTTTATATAAAAATTTTTTAAAATTTAAATTACTATAATATATTAAATTATATTCAAAATTTTTAATATTTTTTAAATCTATTAAATTTATATATTTCTTATGTATTGCAAATAATATAAGAACTTGATTTTTTATAGATAATGGTTTATATGGTTCTTGTTTTAAAATTTCTATTATTTTTTTACCATTTATTAAATATTCTTTAGTTTTTTTATCTAATTCTGACGAAAATTGAGAAAAAATAGCTAATTCTTTATATTGGGCTAAAATTAAACGTATATTAGAAGATAATTTTTTTATAATATTATTTTGAGCTGCACTACCAACTCTAGAAACAGAAATACCAGGATCTATAGCTGGTCTTATTCCACTGTTAAATAAATTTTTATCTAAAAAAATTTGTCCATCTGTTATAGAAATTATATTTGTTGGAATAAAAGCAGAAATATCACCAGCTTGAGTTTCTACTATAGGAAAAGCTGTTAAAGAACCTGTTTTATTTTTTATATTTCCTTTAGTAAATTTTTCAACATAAAAATTATTTACTCTAGCAGATCTTTCTAACAAACGAGAATGAATATAAAAAATATCTCCTGGAAATGCTTCTCTTCCAGGAGGACGTTTTAATAATAAAGATATTTGTCTATATGCAATAGATTGTTTTGATAAATCATCATATATAATTAAAGCATCTTCTCCTCTATCTCTAAAATATTCACCTATAGTACATCCAGCATATGGAACTAAATATTGTAATATAGCTGTATCTGATGCAAATGCAGTAATAATAATTGTATTTTTTAATACATTATTTATTTCTAATATATTTATTATATGAGAAATAGTTGTTTGTTTTTGACCAATACCTACATATATACATTTTATATTAGTATTTTTTTGATTTATTATAGTATCAATAGCTAATGTAGTTTTTCCAGTTTGTCTATCTCCAATAATTAATTGTCTTTGTCCTCTACCAATAGGAATAATAGCATCAATAAATTTATATCCTGTTTGTAATGGTTGGTTTACTGGACAACGATCAATTACAGTAGGTGCTGGTACTTCAATAGGAGATAAATATTCATAATTAAGGTTACCTTTACCATCAATAGGATTTCCTAATGTATCTATAACTCTACCCATTAATTTTTTTCCTACTGGAATAGTAAGTTGATTTCCAGTACCTTTAACTTTCATTCCTTCTATTAAATGTAAATAAGAACCTAACACTATAGCACAAACAAAATCTATTTCTAAGTTTAAAGCTATAGCATAAGTATTTTCTGGTAGAGAAATAATTTCTCCTTCTTTAATATCTGTAAGTCCATATATTTTTATTATACCATCAGCAATAGAAATGATAATTCCTTCATTATAATATTGATCTAATATATTATAATTATTGATTTTATTTTTTATTAATTCACTAATTTCTGTTGCTTTTAGTTTCATTATATTTTTTACCTTATTTTTGTAGCATTTTATTTATTAAATAAATTTTATTTTTTATACTATTATCTATAATTTTATCTCCTATAGAAATAATAATTCCTCCAATTAATGATTGATTATTATTAATATAATTAATGGTAATTTTTTTAGATAATTTTTTATTTATTAATTTTTTTATTTTTAATAATTGTAATTTATTTAATTTTTTATTAGATAATATATTTATATTTATTTTATTATAATAAATATTATTTAAATTATTAAATTCTACTAAAACTTTATCTAAAATAGATAAACGTTTATTTTTTGACATTATTTTAATAATATTAATAAAATGTATATCTAATTTATTATCAGATATCTTGATAAGAAGATTAGATATATATTTATGATTATTTAAATATAAAAATTTTTTTATATAATAATTTTTTATTACATTACTATAAAAAATTAACATTTTTTGCCAATATTTTATATTATTATGTTCTAAAGCAAAAAAAAATGCTGCTTTAGCATATTGTAATGCAATATAATTTTTTAAATAATACATATATTTACCTATATTATAATTTATTAATAAAATGATTTAATAAATTATCTTCATAACTTTTATTTTCTTTTAATTTATCTTTAATAATTTTTTCTGCAATAGACATTGCTATTTTTACAGTTTCTTTTTTTAAAGATTCGTTAGCTATTTTATATTCATATTCTATTTTTTTTTTAGCTTTTAAAATAATTTCTTTATTTATTTTTTTACTTTCTATTTTAGCTTCAGTAATAATTTTATTACTTAATTTTTTTGCTTTTTTAATAATATTTAGATATTCTTTATGTGCTTCTTGTGTTTTTAAGTAAATATTATTTTCGGCTATTGTTATATCTTTTTTTGCTTTATTTATAAATAATAATTTATTTTTAATTTTTTTTTGTCTATTTTCAATAGATAAAATAATTGGAGGCCAAATATAATACATACAAAAAATAATAATTAAAATAAAAGTAATAGTTTGACCAATAATAGTTGCATTTATATTCATAATTTTATTTATATATTTTAGTAAAATTTTAACTTAATACTACAAATATTATATATAATGCTATTCCAACTGTGATCATTGGTATTGCATCTATTAAACCAACAATAATAAAAAATTGAGTTCTTAATATTGATACAATATCTGGTTGTCTAGCTGTACTTTCCAAAAATTTTCCTCCTAACCAACTAATTCCTATAGATGCTCCAATTGCTGCTAAACCAATCATTATTGCAGCAGATAAATATATTAATTCTATATTTGTATTATGCATAAATAATTTCCTTTGAGTTAATATTATTATTTTTTTAATTCATTATTTTCTAGTGTCATAGATATATAAACAATACTTAAGATCATAAAAATAAAAGATTGTAATAAAGATATAAGAATGTGTAAAATTGCCCATGGTACATTCAATATCCATTGACAATAATTTGGTATTAATGCATTAATTAAAATAAATATTATACCTCCAGAATAAATATTACCAAAAAGTCGTAAACTTAAAGAAATAGGTTTTGATATTAATGTTGTAATTTCAATAATTAAATTAAATGGTATAAATATAAAATGATTAAAAGGATGTAAAGTAAACTCTTTTATAATATTAAAAATTTTTTTATTTTTTATTGTATAAAAAATTATTAAAATAAAAATAACCATAGACATAGAAATAGTTATATTTAAATCTGCAGATGGCACATATCTAATTGTTGAAATATTAAATATTTTATTACTAATAAATGGTATTAAATCTATTGGAATTAAATCCATACAATTCATTAAAAAAATCCATATAAAAATTGTTAATGAAAGTGGAGCTATTAAAATACTTTTTGTAGGATATATATCCCTAACATTTTTATATATAAAATTAATAATTAATTCACAAGCTATTTGAAATTTTCCTGGTACAATATTATTATTAATTTTAGTAATTTTTATTTTACAAATATAAAAAAAAATCAAAAATAATAATCCTAATATTAATGAAAAAAAAATAGAATCTAAATTTATTATCCAAAAAGAATTATTAATTTCTCCTGGACTTATAATTTTAAATTTATTTAAATCAAATTGTAAATGTTGTAAATGATGTAAAATATAATTTTTTGATTCTAATGTTTTTTTAATCATGAAATTCATTTTTCCAAATATAAACATTTATTATTAATTTTTATATTTTAATATATTATTAATAAAGAAAAATTAATTATAATTTTTAAACCATACTTTATAATTAAATACATAACAATATTTTTAAAAAAAATAGTTTATATAATTTTATATTATAATTAATTATATTGTATAATAAAATTTATTAATGTTTAATATATTTATATTTTAATAAATATATTAAAAGAATAGAAATATTAGCACAAGTAATACCGGGTATTCTAGATGCTTGTCCTAAACTATAAGGTTTATAATACTGAAATTTATCAATTGCTTCATTAGATAATCCTTTAATATTTTTATATTTTATATACTTAGGTATTATAATATTTTCATTTTTTTTTTGTTTATTGATATTTTCTTGTTGTTGTAATATATAACCTTCATATTTTAATTCTGATTCAATATAATTAATTATTTCTATATTTTTAATACCTGGAGAAAATATATCTAATTTTACTAAAGTATTATAATTTATTTCTGGTCTCTTAAGTAAATTAATCCCATTTATTTCTTTTTTTAAAATATTATTTGTTAATTTACTAAATTTTAAACTCATTAAACTATTTGGTTTAATATAAGTATTTTTTAATCTGTTAAGTTCTTTTTCTATATTTTCTAATTTTTGATTAAATATTTTCCAACGATTATTATCTACTAATCCTAATTTATATCCTATTTCAGTTAATCTAATATCAGCATTATTTTCTCTTAAAATTAATCTATATTCTGCTCTGGAAGTAAACATTCGATATGGTTCTTTTGTACCTAAAGTACATAAATCATCTACTAAAACACCTAAATATGCTTCATTTCTTAATGGATACCAACCTTTTTTATTATCAATTAAAAGAGATGCATTTATTCCTGCTAATAATCCTTGAGCAGCAGCTTCTTCATAACCAGTTGTTCCATTAATTTGTCCAGCTAAAAATAATCCTTTAATAAATTTACTTTCCATTGTAGGTTTTAACCCTTTAGGGTCATAAAAATCATATTCAACAGCATATCCAGGACGAGTAATATGTGCTTTTTCTAATCCTTTAATAGATCTAATAATTGATAATTGAACATTAAAAGGTAAACTTGTAGAGATTCCATTAGGATAAATTTCATTACTATATAAACCTTCTGGTTCTAAAAAAATTTGATGAGATTCTCTTTTAGAAAATTTTATTACTTTATCTTCAATAGATGGACAATATCTTGGCCCATTACTTTTAATTATTCCTTTATACATTGGACTATAAATAATATTATCTAATATAATTTTATGAGTATTTTTATTAGTATAAGTAATATAACAAGGTAATTGTTTTAAATGTAGTATATCATTTTTAATAAAAGAAAAAAAAGGTAAGGGATTATCTCCATATTGTTTTTCTAAATTTTTAAAATTAATACTTCTTTTATCAATACGTGGAGGTGTACCAGTTTTTAACCTTCCTTTCTTTAAAGGTAATTCTTTTAAAAAATTAGATAATTCTATAGAAGAAAAATCATTTAATCTTCCACCTATAGTTTGATAATTAACTCCTATAAAAATTTTACCTTTCAAAAAAGTTCCAGTTGTTAAAATAATACATTTTGTATATAAAACATCATTATTTTTAGTTATTAAACCTACAATTTTATAATTCTTAATTATTATTTTTGTTACTTCTTGTTGAAAGATTAATAAATTATTTTGATTTTCTAATTTTTGTTTAATAATTCTTTGATATAATTTTCTATCTGCTTGAGCTCTAGTAGCTCTTACAGCAGAACCTTTACTTTTATTTAAAATTTTAAAATGTATACCAGAATTATCAATAGTAGTTCCCATTATTCCATTCAATGCATCAATTTCTTTAACTAAATGTCCTTTTCCTAGTCCTCCAATAGAAGGATTACAAGACATTTGTCCGATTGTATCAATATTATTTGTTATTAAAAGGGTATATTTACCCATTTTAGAACTAGCTATTGCAGCTTCTGTTCCAGAGTGACCACCACCTATAACTATTACATCAAAATTATCAAAATATATTGTCATAAATAAATACCTTAATTTATTTTATTTTTTATAAAATAAATATAAAATTTTTAAAATTAATATTTTATAGGATCAACATCAATTATAAATTTAATTTTATTAAAATGAATAATTTTTGTTATAACTTGAGTAATATCTTTTATAATATAATGTAATTTATTTCTTGATAAATGCTGTAAAATTATTTGTTTACAAAAATTATTTTTTTTTTTATTTTCTAACAAATTCATAGGTCCCATAATAAAAAAATCTTTATCGTTAATATATTTTTTTAAAAAAAATATTTTTAATTTTTTAAGAAATATTGAAATATTATTAATATTATCTGATTCAGCAATTAATATTATATGATTACTAAAAGGAGGTAATAACATTAATTTTCTTTCTTTTAAAATAAATTTAGCTAAATAATAATAATTTAAATAATTAATTAATTTATCAAAAAATTTATGTTGAGGAAAATTAGTTTCTATTATTATTTCTTTTTTTTTATATACTTCTAAATTATTTATTAAAATTCTAAAAAAATATTGAGAAAAATATTCTGTACAACGAAAATTTTTTCTAAAAAAAATATAATCTACATTTATAAATACTATAAGAGTAAATTTTAAATCATTAAATTTTTTTTGTATAAAAAATGGTGAATGTATAATTATAATTGATTTATTATATATTTTTTTTTTATGTTTTAAAATATTATTTTTATTAACATATTCAATAATAATGGAAGGAAATTTTTTATTTAAAAAATGTATTATTTTAGCTATTTTTATTTCAACAATAAAAATATTTATAGATTTACAATTTAAACAACATTTAATCATTAAAATTATATTTCTGCAAAAAAAACAAATTAATTTTTTATTTTTTTTATAAAAAATATAATCATTTTTACAAATAGAACATTTAGTAATATAATGACATTTGTTACATAAGATAGTATTTACTTTTCCTATTTCATTAATACATAATAAAATATTATTTTTCATATCTAAATGTTTTTGAATTTCTTTCAAAAGTATATCAGAAATAATATTATTATTTTTTTTTTTATTTATATTAATTAAATTAAAATTATAGTATTTATTATATAATAAATTTATATTTTTATTAGATAAAAATTGATATTTACCAATATTAATATTATTTAATGTTTCTAAACTTGGAGTAGCAGAACCTAATATTATTGGAATATTTTCTATTTTAGCTTTTAATATAGCAATATCTCTCACATTATATTTACATTTATTTAATTGTTTATATTTAATATCATGTTCTTCGTTTACAATAATTAAACCTAAATTTGCAAAAGATGTTAATATGGAACAGCTTGTACCAATAATAATTGGTATTTCGCCGTTTTTTATATTTTTCCAAATGAAAAAATTTTCTTTATTAGAAATTTTAGAATGTAATCTATATATAGAAACATTTAATTTTTTTATTAAAAATTTATAAATGTATATAGAATGATATATTTTAGGTACTAAAATTAATATTTGTTTTTTTTTATATAATAAAATTTTAATTATATTTAAATATAAATTAGTATTTTCAAAATAAATTAAACTTCCTGATATTATCCAAGTAATAAAAATATTTATTTTATTAATAAATTTATTCAAAATATAATTATTTTTAATAAAAATTTTTGAATCTTTAAAAAAATTTTGATTGTTTTTAATAGATAATGTTTTATATTTTTGTTCTAAAAAACAAAAATTTTTCTTTTGTAAAGATATCATTGTATTGTTTGTTAAACCATAAAAAGAAATTTTTTCATAATTTATTTTTATTTTTTTAAGTATATTTAATGCTATTTTTTGTTTTAATGATTTTATTTGTTTAAAATTATTAAATAATAATTTTTTATTTATAACCCAATATAAATTATAAAAAATATATTTAGAATATATTTTCTCTCTTAGATAAAAAGGAAGTATTTGAAAAAGTATAGCTCCAATAGAATATTGATAATATATAGAAATTTTTTTAGCAAAATTTAATGTTAAAGGATCAAAAAGTGGTTTTGTATCTAAAATTTCTTTTAAATATTTTAATTTATATTTAGGAAGATTTTTAATATTTTTAATATTAATAACAATTCCAATATGTTCTTTATTTTTAATATAAACTATTACTCTACTTCCTAATATTATATTCATAAAATGTGGTAATAAATAATCTAATTTTTTATGAATCATTTCATTATTAAGTACTATTTGAATTATTTTCATAATATATAAAATTTTTTATTATTGTATTAAAAATAATATTTATATACAATAAAATTAAATAATAAATAAAAAAATTATATTTTTAATATTAAGTGGTAATGATAAATGAAACAAAATATTCATCCTAAATATAATAATATTATAGCAAAATGTTCTTGTGGTAATATAATAAATACTAAATCAACATTAATAAATAAAAAAAAAATAAATTTAGATGTATGTAATAAATGTCATCCTTTTTATACTGGCAAACAAAAAACAATAGACACTAAAGGTAGAGTAGAAAAATTTAAAAAAAAGTTTAAACATTCTAAAATATTAGGTTAATATTATATTAATTATATTTGATAAATATAAAAATATTAATTAATCAATAATGTTATGATTTTATAATAAACATTATTGATTAATAATAAAATTATTTAATTTTACTTTCTTTATATATTATATGTTTTCTTATTAAAGGATCAAATTTTTTAAGTTTTAATTTTTTAGAATTAGCTTTTTTATTCTTTGTAGTTGTATAAAAATGTCCTGTTCCAGCTGATGAAATTAATTTAATTATATTACGTGATTTTTTAGCCATAAATGTAATCCTAATTATATTTTATATAAATTTAATATTACTTTTTCAATACCTTTTTTATCTATAAGACGCATTCCTTTTGTTGAAATACGTAAAGTAACAAACTTTTTTTTACTTTTAATCCAAAATCTATGAAAATGTATATTTGGTAAAAATTTTCTTTTAGTAGCATTCATTGCATGTGAACGATTATTTCCTTTCATAACTTTTTTACCTGTTACTTGACATATTTTAGACATATATAATCCTTTTATAAAAATTTTAAATATAAAAATTATAAATTAATTATATTATTTTTTTTCTTTAGCAATAATTACCATTGCAGGTCTTAATAATCTTTTATTTAAAGTATAACCTTTTTGCATAATTTTTATTATATAATTATCTTTTATTTCATTAGTTTCCATAATAGACATAGCTTGATGTTTAGATGGATCAAAGGGAATATTTATTTCATTTATAATATTTATTCCAAATTTTTTTATTGTATTTAATAATGATTTTAAAGTTAATTGAATACCTTCAATTATAGATTTTTCAATAGTATTATTTTTTGAACTGATTTCAGAAGCTTTTTCTAAACTATCAATTACAGGTAATAATTCACTAATAAATTTTTTTAATGAAAATTTATAAATTTTTTCTATTTCTAATTTAGATCTACGTCTAATATTTTCTATTTCAGCTTGTGAACGAAATTTAAGATCTTTAAAATTATATTCATAATTTTTTATTATATTTTCTAATTCAAAAATACGAAGTTGATATAAACTATTTTTTTCTTGAATATTTTTTATTATTTCATTTTGAATATTTTTAATTTTGTCATTTTCTTTATTTTTTATTATTTCATTTTGAATATTTTTAA
>NZ_CP046228.1:377068-425799 GCF_012562965.1 Enterobacteriaceae endosymbiont of Plateumaris rustica | reverse complement strand
TTTTTTATTATTTCATTTTGAATATTTTTAATTTTGTCATTTTCTTTATTTTTTATTATTTCATTTTGAATATTTTTAATTTTGTCATTTTCTTTATTTTTTATTATTTCATTTTGAATATTTTTATTATTTATTTGAGAATTTTTTAATGGTTTTTTATTAATCATTTTTTACTCCATTTATACTATTTATTAATATATAATTTAATTAATATATATGATTAATTTTATAATTTCTTTAAAATTAAATATTATTATTTTATTAAATTTTTTTAAAATATACTAAATATAATTATTTAAAAAATTTTTAATAAAAATTAATTATTTTCAATATAAATATATATATAATAAAATATTAATTTTATTAAATTTACTAAATAATAAATATTACAGAGATATTTATATGAATTATAAAATAATTTTTATATTACCTTTTATTTTAATTTTATCGAATTGTACAATATTAAAAAGAATAATATATCAAGAAAATACTCATCAAGGAAATTTTTTAAATATTAATTTGATAAATAAAATTAAAAAAAATATGTCTAAAAAACAAATTATTAATATATTAGGTTATCCATATATTATTAATTATAAAAAAAATAATACTATTTGGTATTATATTTTTATCCAACGATTAAATAATAAACTAAAACAAAAAACTATTATCTTAATTTTTAATAATAAAAATAAATTAATTAATATAAAAAAAATAAATTTAATTAAAAACTAACTATTTTATGATATAATGTATATATTATTATTACAAATAATATGTAAAATATTATTTTAAAATATAAAAAAATTATATATATTTAAATGAAAAAAAAATATATTATTTTTAATAAAAAAATATACCATAATTTTTTTATTAAAAAAGAAATAGAAGCAGGAATTATATTACAAGGTTGGGAAGTTAAATCATTAAGATTAAATAAAATAACTATTATTAATAGTTATATTAGTGTCATACATAATGATAAAGTATTTTTATTAAATTCTAATATTAATCCTTTAAATACTATATGTAATCATATTAAATTTAATTCTATAAGAAAAAGAGAATTACTTTTAAACAAAAAAGAAATTTATTTATTAAAAGATTATTTAAATAATAAAGGTTTTACTGTTGTAGTTATAGGTTTATATTGGAAAAAGTCTTGGTGTAAATTAAAAATAGCTATTGTAAAAGGTAAAAAAAAATATGATAAACGTTCTTTATTAAAAAATAAAGAATGGAATATAAATAAATTGCGTATAATTAAAAAAAATATTAATTTTTAAAAAAAAGGGGCTGATTTTTGGATTCGACATAATTATGAAACTTTTGGTAGCATGTCAAGGTTGTACGGTTGGCCTTGTAAAAAAACGTATAAATTTAGTTGCAAAAAACAAAAACTACGCTTTAGCAGCCTAAAAAACTGTAAAAGTCCTGTTACTTATTATTTTTCTCTTTGATAAAAGTTAATGGGTCATATATAAAAGAGATCGTATATAATTTGTCTAGGATTATATATTAAAATATAGACTATACGATAGTGTAACTTTGTTCATCAGTTCTTTTCGTTGAATAAAAAGATGATACTAAACATGTAGATACCTATAGTATAATAATTTTGGACGGGGGTTCGAATCCCCCCAGCTCCATTATTTTTTATATGAAATAATTCAATAAAACAAATAAATTAATAAAAAATGTTGATTTATATTTTTTATTAGTTTCTATTAAAAATTTTTCTTTGATTTTGTTTTAAATATTTTTTTCTAATTCGAATAGATATAGGAGTAATTTCAACTAATTCATCGTCATTTATAAAAGTTATTGCTTCTTCTAAAAGCATTTTTTTGACAGGAATTAAATTAATAGCATCATCATTACCAGATGCTCTCATATTTGTTAATTTTTTACCAGTTAAACAATTTACAGTCAAATCATCTGATTTATTATGAATACCTATAATTTGTCCTTCATAAATTTTTTCGCCATGATTAATAAATAATTTACCTCTAGATTGCAAATGAAATAAAGAAAATCCTACAGCATTTCCTTGGCTCTTAGAAATTAGAACACCATTTTTTCTTTGTCCTATTGGTTCAGATACAATTTTATCATAATGACTAAAATAAGAATTTATAATTCCTGTACCTGATGTTGCATTTAAAAATTCATTTCTAAATCCTATTAATCCTCTACTTGATATAATAGATTCTATTATAATTCTATTATTTTTATCATAGATTATATTTTTTATAATAGCTTTTCTATTACTAATTAACTGAATTATATTTCCTTTTTTATTATTTTCAAAATTTAAAATTAATTTTTCAAATGGCTCTTTTAAAACACCATTTATAATATAATTAATAATTTTTGGTTTAGAAACAGCCAATTCAAATCCTTCTCTTCTCATATTTTCTATTAAAATAACTAAATGTAATTCACCTCTTCCTGAAATACAAAAAATATTACAGTTATCAGTTTCTTTTACACGTAAAGCAATATCATATAAACATTCTTTTTTTAATCTATGTAAAATTTTACTAGGTGTTATATATTTACCTTCTTGACTAGAAAAAGGAGAGTTATTAACATGAATAAACATATTTATTGTAGGTTTATCTATTATTAATGGTGGTAATGGATTATTATTATTAATATCACATATTGTATCAAAAATTTTAATATTTTCAAATCCACTACCAGAAATACCTATTATATCTCCAGCTTCAGCTTTATTAGAATGTATTTGATGTAATCCTATATTATAAATTATATATAATATTTTAGATTTTATTACTTTACCTTTTTTATTAGTTATTAAAACTAATTGATTAATTTTAACTGTACCTCTTTTAATTAATCCAATTGCTATATTACCTATATAATTATTAAATTCTATTTGTGAAACTTGCATTTGAAATGGTTTATTAATATTAATTTTTGGTTTAGGAACATAATGAATAATTGATTCATATAATGCATCCATATTATTATTTATTTTATCAATTGCATAACCAGATATACCTTTAATAGCTGAGGTATATACAATAGGAAAATCAAGTTGTTTATCAGAAGCATTTAAATTAATAAATAAATCAAATATTTGATCAATAACCCAATCAGGACGTATATCTTTTCTATCTATTTTATTAATTACAATAATAGGATGAAAATTATAATTAAATGCTTTTTCAGTAACAAATCTAGTTTGAGGCATAGGTCCTTCAGTAGCATCTACTACTAATAAAACGGAATCAACCATTGATAATATTCGTTCTACTTCAGCACTAAAGTCAGCATGACCAGGTGTATCAATTATGTTAATTTGATATTTTTTCCAAAATATAGATGTATTTTTTGAAAAAATAGTAATACCTTTTTCTTTTTCTAAATCATTAGTATCCATAAAACGTTCTTTTATTTTTTTATAAAAAGAATTTTTTTGACTTTTATAATTATCTGATTGTTCTAATAATTTATCTATTAAAGTTGTTTTGCCGTGATCAACATGAGCAACAATTGCTATGTTTCTTATTTTTTTCATAAAATTTCCTTTTTTAATATAAAAATATTAATTTTTATTACTATAAATAATATTAATATAATATTTTTTATTAAAATTATTTAACATAAAATTAAACATTTAGTGTATATTAATTTAAAACTTTATTAAAAAATATTAATTATGATAATTAATTTTAATTCTATCAATTTTATTAATAGTATTTTAAATATAAATGAATTAAGCCATGATTATGGTAATGAGTTTGCTGTTATTGGATACACTAATGTAGGAAAATCAACAATAATTAATTTATTATTTAATAAAAAAATTTCTCGAACTAGCAAAATTCCAGGATGTACGTATAGAATTAATATTTTTAAAAATAATCAGGAAATTCGTTTTTTAGATTTTCCAGGTTACGGATATAATAAATTTCGAAAAAAAATAATTTTTAATTCTTTCGATTTTTTTCAAAAATATGTTTTAATTAGAAATTCTTTAAAAGGAATAATATTTATTATTGATATTCGTTTTTTATTAAAAAAAATAGATTTAATTTTATTAAAATTATTAATTAATAAAAAAAAATCTATTTTAATTATTTTAAATAAATCTGATAAATTATCTAATGTTCTTATAAAAAAAAAAATATATACAATAAAAAAAATTTTAATTAATTTAAAATTACAATACAAATTTCATATAAAAATAAAAATACTAACTTTTTCATCATTAAAAAAAAATAATTTACAAAATATAAAAAAAAATATTAATTTCTTAATTAATAATTAATATTTTTTTTTTATATTATTAATTAATTTTTTAAATTCATATTTTTTATATAAATATAATAATTTTTTTTGATTTGGTTTAAAATATATATGTAAATTATTTATATCTATATTAATATTAATATTTGTTTTAATTTTTGTTAATTTATGTGAAAGAAAAGCTAATTTTTTATTATTTAATAAACATTTTTTTATATATTGTATCTTTTTAAGATTTAAATTATTTAAATAATTTAAATTATTATAAATATATTTTAAATTTCCTAAATTATTTATAAGATATGTACTTATTTTTTTACCAATACCTTGTACACCTGGTATATTATCTATAGGATCTCCTTGTAATGCTAATAAATCACTTATCATATTTGGCATTACACCATATTTATCATATATTTCATTAGGTCCTGAAATAAAATTATTGATAGGATTAATTAGATTAATATTATTAGATACTAACTGAGCCATGTCTTTATCTAAACTAAAAATAGAAACAAAATAATTATTTTTAACAGCTTTTATAGCAATAGTACCAATAATATCATCAGCTTCAATATTTTTCATAGATATTATATGATATCCCATAGAATTTATAATTTTATATAAAGGTTTTATTTGAATAATTAAATTATTTGGCATTTTAATACGTTTTAATTTATAATTATTAAAAATTTTTTTTCTAAAAGATTTACCTTTTGAATCAAAAACTATAATAATAAAATTATTTAAATTATTATTAATAATTTTATTAATCATATTTAAAAAACCATATATTGCACCTGTAGGAAATCCCATACTATTCGTTAAATTAGGTAAAGCATAATAAGCTCTATACAAATAAAATGATCCATCTATTAATATTAATTTTTTTTTCATATATTATATTTTTTATAAAAAATACTTTTATTTAAATTAATATTATTCATATTTTTTTAAAAGAAATTTTATAAGATTTGTATAATTATTAAGAAAAATATTTGTGGATGTATTATCTAATGAATTTAATATAATATGATAATTATTATTAACTACAATAAATGGTATTGATGTAACATTACATTCTTCAGCCAATGTTTTTTGTTTTATATTTAATCCTTTAACTATAAAACTATTCCATGCTGCATCATAAATATTTTTATCTATATTAGCTGCTTTAATAAATATTTTTCTCATAGTCAAGTAATCATAAATTTTATGAGTTTTTTGTATACCCTCAAACATTGGTATAATAACTTTATCTTCAACATTTAATGCAATAGCTATACTCCAATTATAAGTAGCTAGTTCAGCTAATTTTAAGTCACCTATAATATTTACATGATATTTTTTATTTGATAAATTTTTTAAAAAAGCTACATTTGATAAATTTTTTAAAAAAGCTACATTTGATAAATTTTTTAAAAAAGCTACATTTGATAAATTTTTTCCATTAGTTATAATATAAAAACTATAGCAATGTGGACATAAAAATGAAAAAAATTCTATGATTTGAGTTTTAGGATTATTAATTAATTTTATTTTTGAAGCATTTTCTATTAATTCATAATGTATATTTTGTATATATTTTGTAGATGATAAACAAAAATTAGAAAAAGTTAATAAAAAAAAACTACTCAGAAATAATATATATTTTTTAATATTCATATTTTTTTATATAAAAGTTTTAATTATAAATATAATAAACTAAAGTTTAAAATTAATGAAATTATTTTTTAATAATTAATTAAATATTTTTCTTTTTTTAAATTTTATTTAAAAAAATTTAGTTAATTTTATTAAATATAATTTACATATTAAAATATATATTATTTTTTTTCTAAAATATAAATCAAATATTTTATATCTTCAGGTAAAGATGAATTAAATTTTAATAAATAATTATATATAGGATGTATAAATTCTAAATAACATGCATGTAATGCTTGTCTTTTTATAATTTTATTAAAATAATATTTTTTATTATTAATAATGATATTATTAATTAATGATTTTTTGTAAATAGGATCACCTACAATACTATGATTAATATATTCTAAATGAACTCTAATTTGATGTGTACGTCCAGTATGTAATTTTATTCTTAAATGACTATGTATTTTAAATATACGTTTTAAAAAATATTGTGTTATTGCATTTTTACCTTTATGATTTATAATCATACGTATATTTTTTTTATTATAATATTTTTTTATTGGATAATTAATAGTATCATCATGTTTTACAATACCATTAACTATAGCTTCATATTCTCTTATAATTTTATGTTTTTTTAATGATATTTTTAGATTAATATATGATAACATTGTTTTTGCTATAATTATTAATCCAGTTGTATTTTTATCTAATCTATGAATAATACCAGCTCTTGGTAAATCTCTAAGAAAAGGATAATAATATAATAAAGCATTAAATAATGTTTTATCTAAATTTCCATTACCTGGATGTACTACTAAATTTGAAGATTTATTTATTACTAATAAATAATTATCATCATAAATTATATTTAATGGAATTTTTTGTGCTTTCCATAATATTCTTTTTTGTAATATTTGGACATCAATCTGTATTTTATCTCCTGTAATAATTTTTTTTTAGGTTTATTTATAATAATATTATTAATTTTTATATTATTATTAATAATCCAATTTTTTATTTGAGATCTTGAAAATTGAAAAAATTCCTTAGTAAGAAATATATCTAATCTTATTCCATTATCAAATTTATAAACAGTTTTATTTAATTTTATTATTTTAATCATATATAATTTTATTAGTAATAAATAACGTAATATAGTAAAAATATTAATTTTTAATTAAAATTTAATTTTTTAAAGAAAAAAATGAAAAAACTTATAATAAAAAATTTTTTTTATAAAATGTTAATACTTTCATTATTAATAATTATAACTAATTGTTCTCAATATAAATATATTCATAATAAGAAGATTATAACAAATTTTCTTATTAAAGAAAAATATTTAGAAGCGAATAATAACTTATTTAAAAAAAAATATACAAAATCAATGTTACAATTTGAACAAATTGATAAATTATATCCTTATAATAAATATTCTCAAAAAATCAAAGTTAATTTAATTTATTTATATTATTTAAATAAAAATTTTTTTTCTGTTATAGATCTATTTGATGAATTTATTAGAATATATCCTTTATCAATATATACAGATTATATACTCTATATAAAAATATTATCAGAAATATCATTAGATAATAATAAAATTCAATATTTATTTAGAATAAATAAAAATAATTGTAATCCTTTTTATATTAATAAAGCTATATATGATATTAAATCATTAATTGAAAATTATCCTAATAGTATTTATATTCCTCTTATAAAAAAAAGATTAAAAATTTTAAATAAACGTTTAATGTTATATGAATTAAGTATTGTTCAATTTTATTTTGATAAAGAAATGTATATATCAGTTATTAAAAGATGTGAAATGTTAATTGAAAATTACTCTTATACATCAGAAAGTATTTTAGCGTTAGTAATAATGGGAAAAACATATAAAATAATGAATATTATTTAATAATATATTTTATATATTTAGAAACTTAATATTTAATATTAATATTAAGTTTCTAAAAATTGAAATTAAAATATATATTTTTTTCAATTATTAATATTTCGTAATATATTATCACTTTTTAAATTTAAAGATTTTATATAATATTTAAACCAGTTTTTTATTTTATAAAATAATTTTATAAGTTCTATTTTATTATTTTGTTCTATTAAAGATAAAATATAATTTGATTTTTTTAAATAATTTTTTATAAGTTTCACATTATTAGATGACATTAAAATATCAGTATATAAATTAGGATTTTGTGAAAAAAATCTACCTGCCATAATTAAATCTATGTTATATGCTGGAGAAGTAAATTTTAATAGTTCTTTTAATTTAATATTTTCCGTAGATAAATTAAAACTATGAATTAATATAGAAAAATATCTTAATGATTGAATAAAAGACATATATTTATCATGTTTTATTCTATCTACACATTTCAATTTTACTCCCCAAATTTTTATTTGTTTTAAAAACCAATTATAAGATTCTGGATAGCGACCATTACAATATATTATTAATTTTTTTGTTAAAACATTATTATTTGGATTAAACATTGGATGTAAACCAAGTACAGGACCATTATGTTTTTTTAACATTTTTTTTATTGGTTTGTTTTTTATAGAAGTAACATCAACTAATATACATTTTTTAGATAATATGGGTAATTTTTTTATTACATCATCTAAAGATGATATAGGTACACTAATAATAACCATTTCTGTATCCAAAAAAAAATTATTTATGTTTTGATTCCAATCTTCTTTTTCTAAAATATTTACTTGATATCCTGATAAAATTAACATTTTTTTAAATAATTGTCCCATACCTCCTTTACCACCAATAATTAATATTTTTTTAAGATTTGGATTTAATGTTTTAAAATTATTTTTATTTTCATTTATATAAGATTCATACATTATACGATGTAATATATCTCTAATTAAATTAGGAGATACTCCTAATTTTTGTGCTTCTTTAGTTCGTAAATTTATTATTAATTTTTCACGTTCTGGAACATAAATAGGTAAATCATAATAACTTTTTAATTTTCCTATTTTTTTTACTAATTTTAAACGTTGAGATAAAATATTTATTAAATTTTTATCTAATTTATCAATTTTATTACGTAATGTAACTAATTTAGTTACCATATTTTTCTCAGTCATATTATTTTTTATATCTTATTATAAAAAACGTAATGGAAGTATTTTATTTAGTTTATTATAAATTTTATGTAAAATTTTTTCTGTATTTTCCCAATTAATACAACTATCTGTAATTGATATTCCATATTTTAATTTATTATAATTATTTATATTCATTAATTGATTACCTTCATTAATATAACTTTCTAACATTATTCCAATAATAGAATTATTACCTTTTCTAATTTGATCTATTATAGAATCAACAACAATAAATTGACGTTTAAAATCTTTATTTGAATTATTATGACTACAATCTATCATTATATTAGGTTGTAATCCTGCATTTATAAGATTTTTACTACATTTATTTACATCTTTTTCATGATAATTAGTTTGTTTTCCTCCACGTAAAATTATATGACAATTTTTATTACCTGATGTTTTTTTCAAACAAACTAAACCATCTTGATTAATTCCAATAAAATTATGAGATATAGATGCAGCTTGTATAGCATTAATAGCAGTTATAATACTTCCATCTGTATTATTTTTAAATCCTAAAGGCATTTTTAATGAAGATGCTATCTCTCTATGAATTTGAGATTCAGTAGTACGTGCTCCAATAGCAGACCAACTAAATAATTCACTTAAATATGATGGAGTATTTGGATCTAAAATTTCTGTAGCTAAAGGAATTTTCATTTCGTTTAATGTTAATAATAATTTTCTTGCAATATATAATCCTTCATTAATATCATAAGAATTATTCATATAAGGATCATTAATTAATCCTTTCCACCCAATAACTGTACGTGGTTTTTCAAAATAAACACGCATAACTATATATATATATTTATTTATTTTTAAAGAAATTTTTTTTAGTAATTTGGCATATTCTAAAGTTTCTTTAATATTATGAATAGAACAAGGGCCACAAATAATTAAAATTCTAGAATCTTTTTTATTAATTATATTACATATAATTTGACGTGACAATAATATTTGTTTTTTGATATTTTCAGTAATAGGTAATTTTTTTTTTAATTCTGTAGGAGTAATTAAATTTTGTTTGTTAGTTATATTCTTACTAATATTTTTTTGCATAATTAATAAACCTTAAATATTAATTTAATAATGTTATTTGTTATAAACGTAACATATATATATTAAAATACATAAATACTTATTTAATAAATATTTAAAATTATTAAAATAATTTAAATATTATTTATGATAAAATTATGAAGATAAATAAATTTAATAAAAGAATAAATAAAATTTATGACAAAATTAATTCAGAAAAAAAAAGAAAAATCTATAGATTTATGTAAATTTGCTGAAAATGCTTATTTAAATTATTCAATTTATGTAATTTCAGATAGAGCATTACCACATATTGGTGATGGTTTAAAACCTGTTCAAAGGAGAGTTATATATGCTATGTCTGAACTAGGATTAAAATCATCTTCTAAATTTAAAAAATCAGCTAGAACTATTGGAGATGTGATTGGAAAATATCATCCTCATGGAGATGTAGCATGTTATGAAGCTATGGTGTTAATGGCACAACCTTTTTCTTATAGATATCCTTTAATAGAAGGACAAGGAAATTGGGGATCTCCAGATGATCCTAAATCTTTTGCTGCTATGAGATATACAGAATCTCGTTTATCAAAATATTCTAATTTATTATTAAATGAAATTGAAAAAGGTACTGTTGAATATATTTCTAATTTTGATGGTTCATTATTAGAACCTAAAATACTTCCTGCTTGTTTACCTAATATTATTCTAAATGGAGCAATAGGAATTGCTGTAGGAATGGTTACAGATATTCCTCCTCATAATATTAAAGAAGTAGCTACAGCAATTGTTAAGTTAATTGATCATCCTGAAAGTACATTAGATGATATATTAAATATTATACAAGGACCAGATTTTCCAACAAAAAGTGAAATTATTACTCCTAAAAAAGAATTACGTAAAATATATGAAAATGGAAAAGGATCTATTAGATTAAGGGCTTTGTGGAGTATAAAAAATAATTCTATAATAATAAGATCATTACCATATCAAGTTTCAGTATTACGTATAATAGAACAAATAACTACTCAAATAAGAAATAAAAAATTACCAATGATTGAAGATATAAGAGA
Organism: Enterobacteriaceae endosymbiont of Plateumaris rustica; assembly: GCF_012562965.1. GTDB lineage: Bacteria > Pseudomonadota > Gammaproteobacteria > Enterobacterales > Enterobacteriaceae. Next base: position 414,595 of record NZ_CP046228.1, on the reverse strand, counting down.
TGAATCTGATTATAAAAATTCAACAAGAATTGTTATATTTATTAAAAATAATTATAATTATTTAAAATTAGAACAAATTATACATCATTTATTTTTTACAACTGATTTAGAAAAAAGTTATCGTATTAATTTAAATATGATAGGTTTGAATAATAAACCTTCTATAAAAAATTTATTAGAAATTTTATCAGAATGGATTGTATTTAGAAGAAATATAGTAAAAAAACGTTTAAATTTTAATTTAAATAAATTAACAAAAAAAATACATATTTTAGAAGGTTTATTAATAGCTCATAATAATTTAGAAGAATTAATAAAAATCATTCGTTTAAATTTAAATCCTAATTCTATAATTCAAAATAAATTTAATATGTCTAAGTTACAAATTGAAAATTTATTAAATTTAAAATTACGTGCTATTACATTAATAGAAAAGAAGAAAATAACTAATGAAAAATATGAATTAGAAAAAGAACATAAACATATTAGTAATATATTATCTTCAAAAAATAAAATGAATTCTTTATTAAAAAAAGAAATATTATTAACTATAAAAAAATATGCAAATGATCGTCGTTCGTTATTCAAAAAATGCAAAGAAGCTAAATTATTAAATGAAAATGAATTATCAATATCTAATGAACCTATTACTGTTATTTTATCTAAAATGGGTTGGATTAGATCTGCTAAAGGTCATGCTATTGATCCCGTTAATTTAAATTATAAGTCTGGAGATTCTTTTTTAATTTCTGTTAAAGGAAAAAAAAATCAAACAATTGTATTAATTGATTCGAAAGGACGTAGTTACAGCATGGATACTATTTCTTTACCTCCTTTACGTAGTCAAGGAGAACCATTATCTAGTAAATTAAAAATACCTCAAGGATCTATAATAAAAAGTATATTAATGGAAGAAAATAATAAAGAAATATTATTATCTTCCAGTTCTGGATATGGTTTTTTATGTAATTTTAGTGATTTAATTGCATGTAATAGAAATGGTAAATCTTTAATGATACTTTCTAAGAATGCTGAAATTTTATCACCTTTAATTATTAATAATAAAAAACATATGATATTAACTATATCTTTTATAGGTAGATTTTTATTATTCCCTATTAATATTTTACCAAAATTAACTAGAGGTAAAGGTAATAAATTAATATTAATTAATAATAAAGACTTTATTCAAAATAAAGATAAATTAAAATGGATATTTGTAATTAATAATAAATCAACAATTTTTGTTGAATTAACTAATCAAAAATTTATTTTAACATATAAAGAACTAAAAAAATTTTATGTAAATAAAAGTCACAAAGGTTTTTTTTTAAATAAAAAAGAAAAAATTAAAAATATTTTTTTGGACAAAAAAAAAGAAAATTAATTTTAATAAAATTATACTTTTAGTAAAATTTAATTCATTTTAAATTAAATATTTATATAAATAATTTAAATATTTATTAAATTTTATAATAATTAAAAATATTTATTCATATTTATTGCATTTATTATTATTTAAGGATAAATAATTATTAATATCAAATATTATTAAAAAATATTTTTTTAATATTTAAAATATTCAGCATTATTACAAATAATAGTAATTATTATATTAAAGGTAGGTTAAATAAAATGCGAGTATTGAAATTCGGTGGTACATCATTATCAAATGCAGAAAAATTTTTAATGGTAGTAAATATTATTTCTAATTATTCAAAAAAAGAAAAATTAGCTATAGTATTATCTGCATCTTCAACAATTACAAATTATTTAACATCAATAATAAAAAAAGCTATAAAAAATGAAAATTTTCAAGTACATTTTATAAAAATTAAAAATTTTTTTTTAAATTTAATCCAAGAACTATCTTTTAAGGAAAAAAATTTAAATATTAATAATATTAAAGAAAAAATAAATATTATTTTTTTATTATTAGAAAATTTATTACATGGTATTAATTTATTAAATTTTTGTCCTGATATTATTTATGCTAAAATATTAGCACAAGGAGAAAAACTTTCTGTTATTTTTATGAAAGAATTATTAATTTCTAAAAATTATAATGTTTATATTATAGAACCGGAAAAATATTTATTAGCTACAGGAGATTATTTAGAATCTAAAGTTAATATAAAGGTTTCTTCACAAAATATAAAAAATATTAATATATTAAATATTGATATTATTTTAATGGCTGGTTTTATTGCTTCAAATGAAAAAAATGAATTAGTTTTATTAGGTCGTAATGGTTCAGATTATTCAGCTTCTGTTTTAGCATCTTGTTTAAATGTAAAATATTGTGAAATTTGGACTGATGTAAATGGTATTTATACTGCTGATCCTAATTTTATAAAAAATGCTAAATTATTACCATCTATATCTTATAATGAAGCAACAACATTATCTTATTTAGGAGCTAAAGTAATTCATTATAAGATGATATCTCCTATAGCTAAATATAAAATACAATGTATTGTAAAAAATACAATGAAACCACAATCTCCAGGAACACTTATTAGTGAAAATAATAACTTACCATTAATAAAAAGTATTACTGAACAAAAAAATGTAGTAATGTTTTATGTATTTAGTGATAAAATTAAAAATATACAATATGTAATACCAAAAATGTTAGATATTACTTTTAAATCAGGAATATCAATTTTATTAAAAATACAATCATCTTCTAAATATGGTATTTATTTTTATATTTTAAAAAAACATGCAAATTTTTTTAAATCATTAATAGAAAAAAATTTTGTTCATGAATTTAAAAATAAACTAATTAATCCTTTATATATTATAAAAGAATTATCTATTATTTCTTTAGTAGGTGATAAAATAAATAATCATATAAATATAATAACAAATTTTTTACATATTTTTCAAATTACAAAAATCAATATTTTAGCTATTTCACATAATTGTTTACAAAATTCTATTTCTATAGTGATAAAAAATAATTATGTAGATAATGTTATGAAAATAGCACATCAATTATTATTTTATAAAGAAAAAATTCTTGAAGTATTTGTTATAGGTATTGGAGGTGTAGGAAGTACATTATTAGATCAAATAAATAATCAACAGAAATTATTAAAAAATAAATTTATTAATATTAAAATTTGTGGAATTTTTAATTCTAAATCTTCTTTAATAAATATTAATGGTATTAATTTAAATAATTGGTATTTACAAATTAAAAATAATTGTAATAATTACACAATAGAAAAATTTTTTTCTAATATTAAACAATATAAATTTATTAATCCTGTTATTATAGATTGTACTTCTTCACAAAAAATTGCTAATCAGTATATTAATTTTTTTAATAATGGATTTCATGTTATAGCTACTAATAAGAAAGCTAATACATCATCTTTAAAATATTATAAAGATTTACGTATAGTAGCTAAAAAAAATAATTGTAAATTTTTTTATGAAACTAATGTTGGCGCTGGTTTACCTGTTATTTATAATTTACAAAATTTAATAAATACAGGTGATAAATTAATTAATTTTACAGGAATATTATCTGGATCTCTCTCATTTATTTTTGGTAAATTAGAAGAAGGTATATCTTTATCTAAAGCAACGTATATGGCAAAAAAAATGGGTTTTACAGAACCTGATCCTCGGATTGATTTATCAGGTATAGATGTTGCTAGAAAACTTCTTATTTTAGCAAGAGAGATTGGTTATAATTTAGAATTAAATGATATTCAAATAGAATCAATTATTCCCAATGAATTTAAAAATTTAAATTCAGTAAAAGAATTTATGTCTTTATTACCAAAATTAGATGAAAGTTTTGAAAAAAAAATACAAAATGCCAAAAAAGAAAATAAAGTTCTTCGTTTTATAGGAAGTATAAATAATTATGGTATTTGTAAAGTACAAATTTTACAAATACATAAAAAAGATCCTTTATTTGAAATTAAAAATGGGGAAAATGCTCTAGCTTTTTATAGCAATTATTATCAACCAATACCTTTAGTTTTAAGAGGTTATGGAGCTGGAAATAAAGTTACTGCTTCAGGAGTATTTGCTGATTTATTACGTATTATTATTTAATAAAAATAGGAATTTAAAGTAATGATAAAAGTTTATGCTCCTGCTTCCATTGGAAATATAAATGTTGGGTTTGATTCATTAGGAATAGCATTATCTAGATTAGATGGAGGTATTTTAGGTGATTATGTATCAATAACATCATCTAAAAAATTTATATTAGTAAATCAAGGATATTTTTTAAATGATTTACCTAAAAATTTTTATAAAAATATTATTTTTAATTGTTGGTCAAAATTTTGTGATAAAATAGGTAAAGTAGTACCATTAAAAATTATTTTAGAAAAAAATGTACCCGTAGCTTCAGGATTAGGTTCAAGTTCTTGTTCCATAGTAGCTTTTTTAAAAGCAATGAATTTATTTCTTAATAATCCTTTAAATGATAATGAATTATTAATTTTAATGGGAGAGTTAGAACAATCATTATCTGGTAATATACATTATGATAATGTTGCTCCTTGTTATTTAGGAGGTATTAAATTAATATTAATAACAGATAATTTAATAATTCAAGATATACCAGTATTTGATAATTGGTTTTGGGTTATTGCGTATCCTGGAATAAAACTGTCAACTTATGATTCTAGAAAAATACTTCCTAATTTTTATAAAAAAAATATTTGTATTAAGCAAAGTCAATATTTAGCTGGATTTATACATGCAAGCCATACTAAACAAGAACTACTTGCAGCAAAATTAATGAAAGATTTTCTTGCTGAACCATATAGAAAATCTTTATTACCTGATTTTGAACAAATTCGTAAAATTTCTAAGAAATTGGGAGCTTTAAGTTATGGTATTGCAGGATCAGGACCAACTTTATTTACTATATTTAATAATTTAAATATTGCACAAAATATGGTTAAGTGGTTAAAACTAAATTTTTTGAAAAATAATAAAGGTTTTGTATGTATTTGTGTAGTGAATAAAAAAGGTACACAAATAATGGAGAAAAAATGAAATTTTACAATATAAATAATAATAAAGAAATAATAAATTTTCAAAAAGCACTAAAAATTGGATTAGGAAATAATCAAGGATTATTTTTTCCTAATTTGATACCTAAAATTAATCTAAATAATATTAATAAAATATTAGATATGGAATTTATTGATCGTAGTAGTTATTTAATATCTTTATTTATGAAAGATGAAATTCCTTTAAAAAATTTAACGAAACATGTTCATGAAGCATTTAATTTTCCACTAAAATTAATTAGTATTAAAAATAATATTTTTTGTTTAGAGTTATTTCACGGACCTACTTTATCATTTAAAGATTTTGGAGTTCGTTTTATGGCTAAAATATTGAATTATTTTAATAAACAAGAAAAAATTATTATTTTAACAGCTACATCTGGTGATACAGGTGCAGCAGTTGCTCATGCTTTTTATAATATTAATAATATTGAAGTTATAATTTTATATCCTAAAAATAAAATTTCTATTTTACAAAAAAAATTATTTTGTACTTTAGGTAAAAATATTAAAACAATTTCAATTAAAGGAAATTTTGATGATTGTCAAAATTTAGTTAAACAATCTTTTGAAGATACTTATTTGAGAAATAAAATTATTCTTAATTCCGCAAATTCAATTAATATTAGTAGATTAATATCCCAAATATGTTATTACTTTGAAGCTTTTGCTAAAATTCCATTAGAAAATCGAAATAATGTTATTATTTCTGTTCCAAGTGGAAATTTTGGTAATTTAACTGCTGGATTAATAGCTAAATCAATGGGTTTACCTATAAAAAAATTTATAGCAGCTACTAATTCTAATGATACAGTTCCTAGATATCTTAAAAGTGGTATTTGGAATCCTAAGAAAACTATTGCAACGTTATCTAACGCTATGGATATAAGTAATCCAAATAACTGGCCACGTATATTAGAATTATTCAAAATGAATAATTGGAATTTAAATAAATTATCATCTCAATCTGTATCTAATTATATTACTGAACAATCTATAATAAAATTATATAATAAATATGGATATATTACAGAACCACATTCTGCAATAGCATATTATGCTTTACATTCAAGAATAAAAAATCAAAAAGAATTTGGAATATTTTTAGGTACTGCACATCCAGCAAAATTTCAAGATTATATTAATAAAATTTTAAAAATAAAAACTCATTTACCAAAAAGACTAATTAATTATATACATAAAGAAAATTTATCTTATGCTTTTCCAAATGATTTTTCTTATCTTAAATCTTTTTTAATAAAAAATTATATTCAATAATTTTACTGTTATTTTTATATTTTTAAATATAAATTAATATTTATTTAAAATATAAATAATTAATTTATTTACATATTATATTTATTTACTATATTATTAATTAATTAATTTTAATTATAAAATATAGATTATGATTTTTAAAAGTAATTATATTAATAATTTTTCTTTTTGTATATTTCAAATATTTGCTATTATAATTAGTTGTACTGTTATGTTAGTATCACATTTTTTAGGAGGTAAATCTTATGGAATAGATAAAAATATACCTTTTGAATCTGGTGCTTGTTCTTTTGGTAATTCCCAAATAAAAATTTTTATTAAATTTTATTTAATAGCTATGTTTTTTGTGATTTTTGATATTGAAGCAATGTATTTATATATATGGTCTATTTCTATTAAAAAAATTAAGTTAGAAGGATTTATAGAAGGATTACTATTTATAATAACAATTTTAATTAGTTTATTCTATTTATTTAGAGTACATGCTTTAAATTGGAAATCTAAAAAATATTCTTAATTTATCATTAAAAATATAATATATATTATGAAATATATTCTTACTAAAACAAATATTAATAACAAAAAAACATATCCATTAGAAGAATCAAAGAATATTAATAATGATCCGATTGAAAATCAAATTAATCAAAATATATTTTTAGGTAATTTAAAAAAAATTACTCATAAAATTATCAATTGGGGAAGAAAAAATTCTTTATGGCCATACAATTTTGGTCTTTCTTGTTGTTATGTTGAAATGACTACATCATTTACATCTATTAATGATATATCTCGTTTTGGATCAGAAGTTTTAAGATCATCTCCTAGACAAGCTGATTTTATGGTTATAGCAGGTACATGTTTTCTTAAAATGGCTCCTATTATTCAAAGATTATATGATCAAATGTTAGAACCTAAATGGGTAATTTCTATGGGAGCATGTGCTAATTCTGGAGGTATGTATGATATATATTCTGTTGTTCAAGGAGTAGATAAATTTTTGCCTGTAGATATTTATATCCCAGGTTGTCCTCCTAGACCAGAAGCTTATATTCAAGCTTTATTATTATTACAAAAATCTATTAGTCATGAAAGACGTCCATTATCTTGGGTTATGGGAGATCAAGGAATATATAAACCTAAAATGACATCACAAATAAAAAAATTCATACAAAAAAAAAATATAAAATTACGTTCTCCTAATAAAATTTAATTAAATTATTTATTAAATTAGTAATTTTATTATTTTTTAAATAAAAATGGAATATTTATGAATAATTTTAATAATAATTTTGAAAAGAAAATATCAATAAATAATATTTCTTCTACATTATTAAATAATAATTCTAATGAATCAATAATTAATAAATTAAATAATCATTTTGGATTAAAAAAATTTTTTATACAAAATAATAAAAATATAAATATGCCATTAGTAATTTGGATTAAAAAAAAAAAAATAATTCCTTTCATAAAATTTTTACATAAAATTTCTAATCCATATAATATGTTATATGATATTCATGCTGTTGATGAAAGATTACATAATAATAAATTTAATTTAATATTAAAGATGGATTTTTCTTTATTTTATCATTTAATTTCAATTAGTAAGAATGTTGATATAATAATTAAAGTTCCATTAACAAAAAATAATTTATCTATTGATAGTATAACAAAATATTTTAATAATGCTAATTGGTATGAAAGAGAAATATGGGAAATGTTTGGAATTAATTTTATTAATCATCCTCATTTATTTCATCTTCTTTTACCATATAATTGGAATAATGGTTATCCGTTACGTAAAGATTTTCCTTCAAGAGCAACTGAAAATAAATTTTATACTTTATCTAAAAATAAATATAAAATAGATATTGAAAATACAAAATTTATTCCAGAAGAATGGGGAATAAAAATTAATAATAATAATTATGATTATATGTTCTTAAATTTAGGACCTAATCATCCTTCAGTACATGGAGCTTTTAGAATAATTTTACAATTGAATGGAGAAGAAATTATAGAATGTATACCAGATATAGGATATCATCATAGGGGTGCAGAAAAAATAGCTGAAAGACAAACTTGGCATACTTATATTCCATATACAGATCGTATTGAATATTTAGGTGGTTGTATAAATGAAATGCCTTATATTTTAGCAATAGAAAAATTAGCAAATATTATTGTGTCAGACAGAATTAAAGTTATTAGAATTATGTTATCAGAATTATTTCGAATTAATAGTCATTTATTATATTTATCTACTTTTATTCAGGATGTTGGTGCTATGACTCCTGTATTTCTTGCATTCACTGATAGACAAAAAATATATGATATTATTGAAGCAATTACAGGTGCTAGAATGCATCCTGCATGGTTTAGAATAGGAGGTTTAGCAAATGATTTACCAAAAGGTTGGAATATATTATTAAAAAAAATATTAGAATGGTTACCTAAAAGATTACAAATTTATAAAAAAACAGCATTACAAAATAGTATTTTAATATCTAGATCAAAAAATATAGCATCATATTCACGAAAAGAAGCTATACAATGGGGAATTACAGGTGCAGGATTAAGAGCTACTGGATTAGATTTTGATGTACGTAAATGGAGGCCTTATTCTGGTTATGAAAATTTTGATTTTGATATTCCAATAGGTAATAATATAAGTGATTGTTATTCTCGAGTTATGTTAAAAATGGAAGAAATATGGCAAAGTTTACGTATTTTAAAACAATGTTTAAATAATATGCCTTCAGGACCATTTAAAATGGATCATCCTTTAACAACACCACCTCCAAAAGAAAAAACATTAAAAAATATTGAAACATTAATTACTCATTTTTTACAAGTTTCTTGGGGACCTGTAATACCTCCTAATGAATCATTTCAAATGATAGAAGCAACAAAAGGTATTAATAGTTATTATTTAATTAGTGATGGTAATACGATTAGTTATCGTACAAGAATAAGAACACCAAGTTTTGCTCATTTACAACAAATACCTTCAGTTATTAGAGGTAGCTTAATATCTGATTTAATTGCATATCTAGGTAGTATTGATTTTGTTATGTCTGATGTTGATCGTTAATATAAATTATGAATAAGATAATTAATAAAAAAAAAATTACATTAAATAAAGTAGATTTAAAAATAATTAATGAGATAAAATCTCATTACGAATATAATCATGCCGCTTCTATTGAAATATTAATATATTTACAAAAAAAATATGGATGGATATCTAATGATATAATTTATATTATTGCTAAATTATTAAATATTTCTCCTTCTGAAATTGATAGTATTGCAACATTTTATAGTCAAATTTTTAGATATCCAGTAGGAAAATATGTTATTAAGTATTGTGATAGTGTTGTATGTTATATAACAGGATATGAAAAAATATTAAAAATAATAAAAAATAAATTAAAAATTATTCCAGGAGAAACAACAATTGATAGTTTATTTACTTTATTACCTATATGTTGTTTAGGTTTATGTGATAAAGGACCTAGTATTATGATTAATGATCAAATTTATACTTCAGTATCAAAAGAAAATATAAATCAAATTTTGGATAAATATATTAATGAAAAAGTTAAATCTTAATGAAGAAAATTATCCATTAACGTGGCGTATGAGAAATGATAATAAACCAGTATTTTTAAAAGAATATATTGAAAAAAATGGGTATTTTAGTTTAAAAAAAACATTAAAAAATATGATTCCAGAAGAAGTTATTAATTTAATTAAAGATTCAGAACTAAAAGGTAGAGGTGGTGCAGGTTTTTCTACTGGATTAAAATGGAGTTTAATACCTCGTAAAATAGATAATTCTGAAGATCGATATTTATTATGTAATGCAGATGAAATGGAACCTGGAACTTATAAAGATCGTTTTTTAATAGAACATATTCCTCATCAATTAATAGAAGGTATTATTATTAGTGCTTTTGCAATACAAGCTAATCAAGGATATATTTTTTTAAGAGGAGAATATATAACATGTGCTAAAATTTTAAATATAGCAATAAAAGAAGCGTATACATTAGGTTTTTTAGGAAATAATATTTTAAATACAGAATTTAATTTTGAATTATATATGCATATAGGAGCTGGGAGATATATTTGTGGTGAAGAAACAGCATTAATTAATTCATTAGAAGGAAAAAGAGCTAATCCTAGATTTAAACCTCCTTTTCCTTCTTCTATTGGATTATGGGGTAAACCAACTTGTATTAATAATGTTGAAACTCTATTTAACATATCTAGTATATTAATGAATGGTTCTAATTGGTATAAAAATATTTCTAAAAGTAAGTATGATACTGGTACAAAAATGTTAGGTTTTTCTGGAAATGTTAAAAATCCTGGTGTATGGGAATTACCGTTTGGTGTTAGTGCTCGTGAAGTATTAGAAAAATATGCTAGAGGTATGAAAAATGGACTAACATTAAAAGCATGGCAAACTGGAGGTGCTGGAACAGGATTTTTAACTGTAAATGATTTAGATATATCTATGGATTTTATTAGTATTCAAAAAGCAGGTAGTAGATTAGGTACTGGATTATCTATGGCAGTAGATAATACTATTAATATGGTATCTTTAGTAAAAAATTTAGAAATATTTTTTGCAAGAGAATCTTGTGGATTTTGTACACCTTGTCGTGAAGGATTACCATGGATTGTAAAAATATTAGATAAATTAGAAAGAAAAAAAGGTCATATTAAAGATATAAATTTATTAAAAGAAATTGGTAATCAATTAATAGAAGGTAAATCTTTTTGTGCTCTTCCTGTTGGTGCTATAGAACCTTTAAGTAGTGCACTAAAGTATTTTTTTAATGAGTTCGAACTAGGAATATCGCAGTAAATATAAATTTAATATGTATTATAAAATTATAAATTTATATATAAAATATTAAATAAATAATAAAATTATTTATTGTAATAACTTATTGGAATATATTTATTATGACTACAATTATTAATGTAGATGAAAAATTCTATAAAGTTAATAAAAAAGATAACATATTAAAAATATGTTTATCTTTAGGTTTTGATTTACCATATTTTTGTTGGCATCCTATTTTAGGAAGTGTAGGATCATGTCGTTTATGTGCTGTAAAAAAATATGATAATTATAAGAAATTAAAAGGACAAATCATAATGTCTTGTATGTCTTCACCTCATGAAAATTTATATATTTCTACAGATGATATAGAAGTAAAAAAATTTCGTAAAAATATTATTGAATTATTAATGATTAATCATCCTCATGATTGTCCTATATGTGATGCTGGTGGTAGTTGTCATTTACAAGATATGACAGTGATGACCGGTCATGTTTCTCGTAGATATAATTTTCCTAAAAAACAGTATAAAAATCAAAATTTAGGTCCTTTTATATCACATACAATGAATCGTTGTATTAAATGTTATCGTTGTGTAAGATATTATAAAGATTATGCAGATGGAAAAGATTTTAATGTTTTTGGTATTAGCAATAATCTTTATTATGGTAGAATGACTGATGGAATATTAGAAAATGAATGTTCAGGTAATTTAGTAGAAATATGTCCTACAGGAGTATTTACTGATAAAACTTATTCTAAACATTTTTCTAGAAAATGGGATATGCAATATGCTCCTAGCATTTGTCAAAATTGTTCGTTAGGTTGTAATATTTCAGTAGGAGAACGTTATGGATATTTATCTAATGTAGAAAATAGATATCATGAAGAAATAAATCATTATTTTATTTGTGATCGTGGACGTTTTGGTTTTGGTTATGTAAATTCTAATAATAGACCATTGCAAGTAATTAAAAAAATTAATAATCAAAATATTTTTTTAGAAAACTTAGTTATAATAGAAGAAATTGCTAATTTAATAAAAAAATCAAGAAAAATTATTGGTATTGGTTCACCAAGAGCAAGTATAGAAAGTAATTTTGCTTTAAAAGATTTAGTTGGAGAAAAAAATTTTTCTATTGGAATTTTAAATCAAGAAAAATTACAAATTGATTTAATAATAAAAATATTACAAAGCAAAAACATATATTGTCCTTCTCTTGCTGAAATAGAAAGTTATGATGCCATTTTAATTTTGGGTGAAGATGTTAGTGTTACCAGTCCTAGATTAGCTTTATCAATAAAACAGGCTATTAAAAATAATGTATCTAAATATAATAAAAATATTCCATACTGGAATAATAATGCTATTTTAAATATAAATAATATGTTTAAAAATCCATTATTTATAACAAGTATAGATAATACATCTTTAGATAATATTGCTAGTTGGAATTATTATGCTCCAATTGAAAATCAAGTTAATTTTAGTTTTATATTATCTGATTTTATTAAAAATATGTCATCTAAAATTTTTATTACAGATACAAATTTATTACAACAAATAAAAAAAATAGCACAAATATTGCTAAAAGCAAAAAAACCTTTAATTATTTCAGGAACTAATTCTGGTTCATTAGAATTAATTTCTGCTACATATAATATAGTGAAATCATTAAATTTTCATGGTAAAAATACAGGATTATTTTTTGTATTAAATACAGTAAATAGTATGGGAGTTGGACTTATTAATGGTAAATCTTTAGAAGAAATTTTTGATACTAATTTATCTAAAATAGATACATTAATTATTATGGAAAATGATTTGTATTTTCAAGAAGATAAAAATAAACTAAATAATATATTTAAAAATATACCTAATATTATTGTTATGGATCATCAATATACAGATACAATGAAAAAAGCAAATATAATTTTACCATCCGCTAGTTTTTTTGAAAGTAGTGGTACTGTTATTAATAATGAATCTAGAGCACAAAGGTTTTTTCAAGCATATAATCCTATTTTTTATAATAAAAAAATTCAAATTAAAGCTAGTTGGAAATGGATATCTAAATTAAAATCTAAAATAAATGATAAATACTTAAAAAATATTAGTTTAGATAGAATAATAAAAAATTGTGAAATAAAAATACCTATACTTAATGGAATTAGTCAAGCTGCTCCTAAAGCTAATTATAAAATTTTTAATAGAAAATTTGCAAGATCACCTATTCGATATAGTGGTAGATCATCAATACTATCTAATATTAATATACATGAACAAAAACAATTAGAAGATAAAGATACTATTTTTAATTTTTCTATGGAAGGTAATTATGATTCAAATATTAAATGTACTCATTTACCATTTGTATGGTATCCAGGATGGAATTCCTTACAATCTTTAAATAAATTTCAAAAAGAAATAGGTGTTTCTTCTAAATATGGTCCTACAGGAATAAAAATTTTAAATAAAAATAATAAATTATTAAATAAATTTAAATATATTATTCCGAAACCTTTAAATTTAAAAAAATTTACTATTGTTCCTTATTATAGTTTATTTTATAGTGATAGTTTAATACAAAAGTCAAAATTAATAAGAAAATATTTTTATAATCAATACATTATTATAAATAATTTAGATGCGATAAATTTAGGTATTCAAGAAAATTTTTGTAATTCTATTATAGAATTATTTTGTTTAAATAATAAAATTCAATTACCATTACGTATTTCGAAAAAATTACATAAAGGATTAATTGGATTACCTTTGGGTATACCAGGAATACCTTTAGTATTTTTAGGAAAAACTATTGAAAAATTAAAGGTATTAAAATGAATTTATCCCTATTTTTTAATATAAATAATTTGTTAATAATTTTTAAATCTTTATTAATATTATTAATATTGATAATTAGTGGTGCTTATCTTAGTTTTATAGAACGTCGTATATTAGCATTATTTCAAAATAGATATGGTCCAAATAGAGTTGGATGGTTTGGATCTTTACAATTATTAGCAGATATGATAAAAATTATTTTTAAAGAAGACATAATACCAACTTTTACAAATAAAATACTATTTAATATTGCACCAATTATTGCCTTTAATTCATTATTATCAGTATTTGCAATTATACCTATTACTTCGTCATTAATAATATCTGATTTATCTATTGGTATTCTTTTTTTTCTAATGATGTCTAGTATTTCTGTTTATTCAATTTTATTTGCAGGATGGTCAAGTAATAATAAATATGCTTTATTAGGTTCTATTAGAGGAGTTGCACAAATTTTAAGTTATGAAGTTTTTTTAGGTCTATCATTAATGGGAGTAATATGTCAAACAGGATCATTTAATTTAAATGATATTGTATATAAACAATACCATTGTTGGAATATTATTCCTCAATTTTTTGGATTTATTACTTTTTTAATTGCTGCTATAGCATTATGTCATAGACATCCTTTTGATCAACCAGAGACTGAACAAGAACTTTCTGATGGATATCATATAGAATATTCAGGAATTAAATTTGGTTTATTTTTTGTAGGAGAATACATTAATATTATAATTATTGCTTCTTTAATAACAATAATATTTTTTGGTGGTTGGTATGGTCCAATTTTACCACCTATTATATGGTTTTTATTTAAAACAATATTTTTTATATTATTATTTTTTTTAATAAGAGCATCATTACCACGACCTCGTTATGATCAAATTATGAATTTTGGATGGTTAATATGTTTGCCATTAACATTAATAAATCTTATTTTTACTGCATTAATTATGATAATATAAGTTATTTAATTTTAGAATAATGAAAATGAAATTTAAAAAATTTTTTATAGGATTATTTAGTCAAATACGTAGTATATTTTTAATCTGGACAAATATGTTTAAAAAAAGGGAAACTATAATGTATCCAGAAGAAAAAGTATATTTACCACCAAGATATCGTGGTAGAATAATATTATCATTAGATAATGATAATAATGAACGTTGTGTTGCATGTAATTTATGTGCAGTAGTATGTCCTGTAAGTTGCATTTCTTTAAAAAAATCAACAAAAAAAAATGGTAGATCATATCCTAAATTTTTTCGTATTAATTTATCTCGTTGTATATTTTGTGGTTTTTGTGAAGAAGCTTGTCCTACTAATGCTATACAATTAACACCAGATTTTGAATTATGTGAATTTCAAAGAAAAGATATGGTATATGAAAAAGAAAATTTATTAATTAATAGTACAGGAAAATATCCTCATTACAATTTTTATAATTTTACTGGAGTTAAAATAAAAAATAATTATTCACAATATAAAAATAAAAATATTGAAGTAGATGTAAAAAGCTTATTACCGTAAAATAAATAAAAGGTTTTTATCTATGGAATTAATTTTTTATATATTAGGAATATTAGCAATAATTTCTACATTATTTGTAGTAATAAGTATTCATCCAATGTATACGTTATTATATTTTTTAATATCATTAATTTCTATATCTGGAATATTTTTTACTTTAGGTGATTATTTTGCAGGAGCTTTAGAAATTATTATTTATGCAGGAGCAATAGTTGTATTATTTGTCTTTATATTAATGTTATTAAATTATGAAAAAATAGCTTCACAAGAAAAAAAATTATTATTAGAAAAACCAATAATATTAATTAGTTCAATTTTATTGACAACAGTTTTGTTATTTTTTTTAATTTTTATTATTAAACAATCATGTAATAACAAATATATATTGAATAATATTATTGACATCAATAATATTGGAATAAATATGTTTAAACAATATAGAATAATTGTTGAATTAATATCAATATTATTATTAGCAGGACTAATTGTAATTTTTCATATAGGAAATAAAAAAAATTAGATATTTAATTATTTTTATATATTAATAAATTTAAAATTAAGAAATAAAAAAATATGATTCCTTTATATTATGGATTATTAATAACTATTATTATATTTATAATTGGTTTAACAGGTGTAATTATTAGACAAAATATGTTGTATATTTTAATATGTATAGAAATAATGTTAAATGCTGCAGCATTATCTTGTATAATTTCAGGAAACTGTTGGAAACGAACAGAAGGAGAAATTATGTATATAATATCTATTACAATAGCAGCTATTGAAAGCTGTATAGGTTTAATTTTATTATTAAAATTATATCATTATAAAAATACAATTAATATTGATTCAATTAGTGAGATGAATGGATGAAATTTCTTTATTTTACTATTTTAATACCTTTAATAAGTTTTTTTATATTATCTTTATTTTCTAACTTAAATAAAAAAATATCTACAATTATTGGTGTGGGATCTATAGGTATTATTACAATAATTACATGTATAATTAATTTATTTTTTTTTAACAATTACTTATTTATATATAAAGAATTTTTATGGCAAATTATAAAAATCGATAATTTTCATGTTGATTTCAATTTATATTTAGATATGCTTTCATTAATCATGTTATCTGTTATTACTGGAGTTGGTTTACTTATACATATATTTGCATCATGGTATATGAAAAATGATAAAGATTATTCAAGATTTTTTGCATATACTAATTTATTTATGGCTAGTATGATTCTTTTAATATTAGCAGATAATTTTATACTTATGTTTTTTGGATGGGAATGTGTAGGTGTTTGTTCTTATTTATTAATAGGTTTTTTTTATAAAAATACATTAAATGGATTATCTGCTATAAAAGCATTTTTAATTACTCGTTTAGGTGATATTTTTTTATCTATAGGTATTTTTTTAGTATTTAAATTATTTAAAACAATAAATTTTCAAGAAATATCTTTTTTAATTACTTCATCTAAATTACATTATTCATCATTTTTATTAAATATAATTACTTTAATGTTAGCAATAGGTGCAATAAGTAAATCTGCCCAATTTCCACTAAATACTTGGTTAATAGATGCTATGGCAGGTCCTACTCCTGTTTCTGCATTAATTCATGCTGCTACTATGGTAACAGCAGGTGTTTATTTAATTTTACGAAATAATATTTTATTTTCATTAACAAATAATATTTTATTATTTATAAGTATTATTGGTGTAATTACATTATTATTATCAGGATTGTCTGCTTTAGCACAAAAAGATATAAAACGTATTTTAGCATATTCTACTATGAGTCAAATTGGTTATATGTTTTTAGCATTAGGTATACATTTATGGGAGGCTTCTCTATTTCATTTAATAGCACATGCTTTTTTTAAAGCATTATTATTTTTATCTGTTGCTTCTATTATTATTTCTACTAATCATGAACAAAATATATTTAAAATGGGAAATATGAAAAAATATATTCCTTTTATATATTATTCTGTTTTATTAGGAGGATTATCTTTATGTTCTTTTCCAATTATTAGTATTGGTAGTTTCAGTAAAGGAAGAATTTTATACGAAGCTTTAATTAATCACCATTTTATTTTAGTTACATTAGGTTTAATTGGGACTTTTATTACTTCTTTATATACTACTCGTATGATTTATATTGTTTTTCATGGTAAAACAAATTTAATACCTATTAGAAATAATACTTGGAATCATAATATTCCATTAATAATATTAACTATATTATCTAGTTCTATAAGTATAAAATTATTACCAATAGGTATATATACATTATTTAATGATGTAATCATAAAACATACAAATAAATATTTTATTTTAGAAATAATATCAGCAGGAATATCTATTGCTGGTTGTATATTTTTTATATTATTTTGGAAAAATCGTAATTATTTATTAAAATTTACTAAAGAAAATAACATTAATTTTTATATTATAAAAAAATTTTTTTTGAATGGTTGTTATTTGGATTTAATATACAAAAAATTATTTGTAAATAATTTTTTTAAATTATTATTTTTGATAAGAAATGATCCTATTTCTCAAATTATTGATATATTTGTTAAATTTTCTCAAAAAATAGAACAATTTCTATTAATTAGTGAAAATGGATATATACGTTGGTATATATCATCTATATGTTTAGGTATAATAATATTATTATTAATTATAATATTAAGTAATAAATATTATTTATTATAATAGTGTTTATTTTAAATTAATATTTTTTATTAAATTTTATTAAAATAATTAGGAAATATTATGTTATTACCTTGGTTAATGTTAATTCCTTTTATTGGTGGATTAATTTGTTGGCAAATTGAACGGTTAAATTACAAATTACCTCGTTGGATATCTTTAATATCTATTAGTATAGTTTTTTTAATTTCTATTATTGAATTATTTATTCATCCATATTTTTTAAATAATGAATTATTTTTATCATATCCTATATGGGTATCAGAATTTATATTACCTTGGATTCCAAGATTTGGTATAAATTTTCATTTAGCTACGGATGGTCTTTCTATAATAATGATTAATTTAACTGGATTATTAGGTATAATGGCAGTTTTATGTTCTTGGAACGAAACAAAAAAATTGCATGGTTTTTTTCATTTAAATCTGTTATGGATTTTAAGTGGAGTTATAGGTGTATTTCTTGCTATTGATATGTTTTTATTTTTTTTATGTTGGGAAATTATGTTAATTCCTATGTATTTTTTAATATCATTATGGGGTCATAATAATATCAAAGGTAAAAATTGTGTAACAGCAGCTACTAAATTTTTTATTTATACACAAGCTGGTGGTTTATTAATGTTAGTTGGTATTTTAACATTAGTTTTTTTAAACCAAGAAATTACAGGATTATGGACTTTTGAATATAATAATTTATTACATGTTCCAAAATCATTTTATTTAGAATTTTTATTAATGTTATGTTTTTTTATTGCTTTTGCTGTAAAAATACCAGTAATTCCATTACATGGATGGTTACCTGATGCTCATACTCAAGCACCTACTGCAGGATCTGTAGATTTAGCAGGAATTTTATTAAAAACAGCTGCTTATGGTTTATTAAGATTTTCTTTACCATTATTTCCTTTAGCTTCTTTAAAATTTGCTCCTATTGCAATAATATTAGGTATTATAGGTATATTTTATGGATCTTGGTTAGCTTTTATTCAAAATGATATAAAAAGAATAATAGCTTATACTTCAATATCTCATATGGGATTTATACTTATTGGAATTTATAGTAATAATAAAATTGCTTATCAGGGAGTCATTATACAAATGATATCACACGGAATATCTGCTGCAGCTCAATTTATAATTTGTGGTCAAATATATGAACGTTTAAAAACAAGAAATATAAATTTAATGGGTGGATTTTGGAGTCATATAAATTGGTTACCAGGTTTTTTTCTATTTTTTTCTTTAGCAAGTTTAGGAATACCAGGTACTGGAAATTTTATAGGAGAATTTTTAATTCTTATGGGAAATTTTCAACATTATCCAATATATGCTAGTATTGCTATCTTTGGTTTAATATTTGCAAGTATTTATTCACTAAATATGATGCAAAAAATTTTTTATGGAACAATAAAAAAATCTTTTGTTTTTAAAAAAATGGTTTATAGAGAAATATTTATTATTTCATCTCTATTAATGTTATTGTTAATATTAGGATTTTATCCTCAACCTATATTAAATATTTCTTATAATGTAATTAATAATATTTATAATAAAATTATGTTAAATTAGAATATTTTATAAAATAAATTATCTTTATAAAAGGAAAATAAAATATATTTTATGAAAAATTTCATAATACTATTACCTTTAATTATTATGATATTGACAATAATACTTACATTAATAAGTATTTCTATTAAACGTAATAATTTTATTCATTTAATTATAACGATTAGTGGCTTATCTTTTACTTTAATATCTATTTTACATAATATGTATTATAATATTAATGTAATTGGTAATACATTATTTATTGTGGATAATTATTCTTATTTTTATAGTATAATATTGTTAATAACTAGTATTATCACTTGTATAATAGCTTATCCTTGGTTATCAAATTATTATTATCATAAAGATGAATTTTATCTTTTAATTCTTATTTCATCTATTGGAGGAATTGTTTTAACTATTGCAAATAATTTTATTTCTATGTTAGTAGGAATAGAATTAATATCTATACCTATATTTGGATTAATTGGATATGATTTTAAATTAAAAAATTCATTAGAAGCAACTATTAAATATACCATTCTTTCTAGTGTAGCATCATCTTTTTTTATATTAGGTATTTCATTAATTTATATTGATTATGGAAATTTAAATTTTACATATATAAGTAAATATTACTTATTTAATTCAACAATAAATAACATAAGTATACTAGGTTTAGTTTTAATTTTAGTAAGTATAGGATTTAAATTATCATTAGTACCTTTTCATTTATGGACTCCAGATATTTATCAAGGTTCACCTACTATAGTAGCAATGTTTTTATCTACATTTAGTAAAATTTCTATTTTTACATCTTTTGTAAGATTATTACTTCATATTACTAATATAGCTTCAAATAAATTAATATTATTTAATTTACTAATTTTAATATCTACAATTTCTATTATATTTGGAAATTTTTTAGCTCTTTCACAAAATAATATTAAACGTTTATTAGGATATTCTTCTATAGCTCATTTAGGTTATATGTTAATAATATTAATATATAATATAATCTTTCCAAATAATATATTATTTTCATTAGAAGCTATGGGAATATATAGTATAGCTTATATACTAAATAATATAGGTATATTTTCTGTTATTAGCATACTTTCTAATTTAAATATACAACAATATAAAAAATATTCCGATCATCTTCATTTTTATAGAGGACTATTTTGGTATGATCCTATTTTATCATTTATAATGACTATTATGTTTTTATCTTTAGCTGGTATTCCTATAACATTAGGTTTTATTTCTAAATTTTATTTAATATCATTAATTATTAAAATGAAATTATGGTATTTTGCATTTATAGTTATACTTGGAAGTGCTGCTGGTTTATATTATTATTTACGTGTTATTATTAATTTATATTTAAATCCATATAATAAATTATATACGTCAGTTCCTTTAAATAATTTAAATATAAAAAAAATATTTTTTTGTAAATACTTAATATTATTATTGACAATAATAACTGTTTTATTAGGAGTATATCCTGAATTTATAATACAAATTGTTAAAAAATCTATATTATTTATGTAAATATATTTTAGTAAGAATTATTTACTAAAATATAATAGTTATTTTTTTAAAAATTTATATGTTATTTTTATAAAAAATATACAAATTAAAAAGAATAATATGTATTGTATTATTTTATTAATATCTCCAATTAAAGAAGTAATAATGTCACCAAATATAAAACCTAAACTAACAAAAATTACAGACCATATTATAGCACCTATAATATTAAATATTAAAAATTTAAATGTTGTTATACTAGTTATACCAATAATTATTGGTCCAATTAATCGAAATCCATACATAAATCTAACCATAATAATAAATACATATGGATAATTAATAATTAAATTTTGATATTTATGTATTTTTAAATCATTTTTTTTTAAAAAAAATAATAATTTATTACTATATTTTTTTCCAATATAAAATAAAAATTGATCTCCTATGATAGCACCTAATGTAGAAATTATTATAACCCAATGATAAATTAATAATCCTTTATGTATAGCGATACCTCCAATAATAATAAATGTCTCTCCTTCTATAAGAGATCCTATAAGTATGATTAAATAACCATATTGGTTAATGATTTTAGTAATATTTATATCAAACATTTTAAAATTATATAATAATCATTATAAATAAACAATTATAAAATTATCATAAATATTTTAATAATTATATATAGGTGAGAAGGGGATTCGAACCCCTGATACGTTTCCATATACACACTTTCCAGGCATGCGCCTTAAACCACTCGGCCATCTCACCATATAAAAATTTATAATTTTTATATATTATATATTGTTAAAATATTAAAAGTATAATAATATTATATATTATGTTAATAAATAATAAAATCATAAAAAATAAATTTAGTTTTTTATTTTATGATTATGAAACTTTTGGTTTACATCCTTCTATAGATAGAATAGCACAATTTGCTTGTATACGTACTAATATAAATTTTGATATTATAGAAGATCCTATAGTATTATATTGTAAATTACCAACTGATTATATTCCTAATCCTAAATCTGTTATTATTCATAATATAAGTCCACAAATAGTTAATTCTAAAGGAATACTTGAATGTTATTTAGCAAAAAAAATTAATAAAATATTTTCTAAAAATTATACTTGTATTGTAGGATACAATAATATTTCATTTGATGATGAGTTTAGTCGTAATTTATTTTATCGAAATTTTTATAATCCATATGATTATTGTTTTAATAATAATAGTAGATGGGATATACTAAATTTAGTGAGAGCATGTTGTGTTTTAAGACCTAAAGGTATTAATTGGCCTAAAATAAATAATATTCCTGTTTTTAATCTTGAAAAAATTGCTAATATCAATAATATTAAATTATACTATAAATCACATGATGCATTATCTGATGTTTATACAACAATAGAGGTTGCTAAATTAATTAAAAAAAAACAATTACTTCTTTATAATTATTTTTTTAAAAATAGAACAAAAGAAGAAATATTAAAAATAATTAATCTATATGAAATAAAACCTTTAATTTATATTAGTAATATATATAAAAATTTAAATAATAATATAGGATGTGTTGTTCCTTTATTTTGGTCTTTTAAAAATAGAAATATATTAATTACTTTTGATTTAATTAATAATATTAATCAATTTATTAATTTAAATAAAAAAAAAGATATTTCAGAAAATAATTTTTTAATTTATATAAAATTTATAAATATAAATAATTCACCTCTATTATTACCAATTAAATTTTTAAAAAATGATGATATTAAACGTTTAAATTTTAATTTAATTTATTATGAAACAAATTTTTTAATATTTAAAAAACATTTCTTTGAAATTAAAAATATTATTTTTTCTTGTTTAATTAGATTTTATAATAAAAATATTTTTTTTGATAAAAAAAATGTAGATACACAATTATATAAAAATTTTTTTCGATATTCAGATTTACAAAAATTTAAAATAATTCATAAAACATCAGTAAATAAATTAAATAAATTTATTTTTGATGACTCAAGGGCTAAAAAATTATTATTTAGATATAGAGCTAGAAATTTTCCTGAAACTTTAAGTAAATTAGAAAAAAATAAATGGAGTTTATATGTTAAAAATATTTTTAATAAAAATTATATTTTTAATTATACTAATCAAATAAAAAATTTATTAGATAAATATCAAAATTCTAAAAAATATACAACTATTTTAAATAATTTACTAAAATATTTTAAAAAAATTATTAATAAAAAAAATAATTTTTAATTTTATTTGAAAATATGACCCATTTTATTAGCTTTAGTATTTAAATATTGATTATTTTTTGAATTATATCCTACAATTAATGGAATACGATCAACGACATTAATTCCATTTTTTTTTAAAATATTAATTTTATTGGGATTATTTGTTAATAATTTTATTTTTAAAATACCTAATATTTTTAATATATCTGAACATATACTATAATCTCTTTCATCTGCAGCAAATCCTAATTTATGATTTGCTTCTACAGTATCTAATCCATTATCTTGATATGCATAAGCTTTAATTTTATTTAATAAACCTATATTTCTACCTTCTTGTCTGTGATAAATTAATATTCCACAATTTTCTCTAGATATTTGTATTAAAGAAGATTTTAATTGAAAACCACAATCACAACGTAAACTGAATAAAGAATCTCCAGTTAAACATTCAGAATGAATTCTTGTTAAAACAATATTTTTTTTATAAATTCTTTTTATTCCATAAATTAAAGCAACATGATTATTTTTAGTAGATATTTCTTCAAAACCTATTATAATAAATTCTCCCCATATAGTTGGTAATTTTGCTCTTGATATTTCTTTTAAATTCATATAATAATTCCTCATTAATATGTAAATGATTCTATCATTTATTATGTTATATAACTAACATAAAAATATGGCTTTAGTAAAAGTTAAATATTCAATTTATATTCTATAAACATATGGACTAAAATTTTTTATAATTAATTTTTTTATAAAAATGTTATAATAAATATAAAATTTTTATAATATATTGAAAATTTTATTAAAATAATTTATTTATATAAAAATTATTTTTTGTTTAAGGAAAAATATGAATTTGTTAAAATCATTAACAATGGTTAGTATTATAACATTACTATCTAGATTATTAGGATTTATTCGAGATAGTTTTATAGCAAAAATTTTTGGTGCTGGTGTTTATAGTGATTCTTTTTTTATGGCATTTAAATTACCAAATTTATTACGTCGTATTTTTGCTGAAGGAGCTTTTTCTCAAGCTTTTACTCCTGTACTAGCAGAATATAAAAATAAAAGAAATATTATTGAAACTAAAGAATTTATTTCTGCTGTCTTAGGAATATTAACAATATTATTAATAATTGTTGTTTTATTTGGAATAATATTTTCTTCTTTAATTGTTTCTATTATAGCTCCTGGATTTGTTACTACTAGTTATAAATTAATACTAACTTCTAAAATGTTAAAAATAACTTTTCCTTATATTTTTTTAATTTCTTTATCTTCCTTAGCAAGTTCTATTTTGAATATTTGGAAAAATTTTTTAGTTCCAGCATTAACTCCTATATTATTAAATTTATGTATGATATTTTTTATTATGTTTTTTCCATTATATTTTGATCCTCCAGTATTAATATTAGCATGGTCTGTTATAATTGGGGGTTTTATACAATTAATTTATCAATTAGTTTATTTAAAAAAAATAAATATGTTAGTATTTCCACGCTGTCAGTATGTAATATATAATAATATTAATGGTGTAATAAAAGTTTTCCAAAAAATGGGAATAGCTATTATCGGTGTATCTGCAACTCAAATATCTTTATTAATTAATTCTGTTTTTGCTTCTTTTTTAATTACAGGTTCAGTTACTTGGATTTATTATGCTGATCGTTTAATGGAATTACCTATTGGAATGTTTGCTGTTGCATTAAGTATAGTATTATTGCCAGCATTAACTGATGCATTTACTACAAATAATGAAAAAGAATATAATAAATTAATAGATTTAGGTTTACGTTTATGCTTTATATTAATAGTTCCAAGTTCTTTAATTTTGGGTTTTTTTTCTAAAATGTTATTAATTTGTTTATTTCAATATGGAGCTTTTACTTATTTTGATGTTTTAATGACTCAAAAAAATCTTGTTATATATGCTATAGGTTTATTATTTATAATAACATCTAAAGTTTTAGCTTTAGGATATTATGCAAGACAAAATGTTAGAACTCCTGTATTAATAGCAATATTTGTTTTAATTATTACTCAATTAATAAGTCCTATATTTATTTTTTTCCTAAGTCATATTGGATTTGCTATATCAATATGTTTAGCTGCATTTTTAAATTTTATTTTACTATTAAATAAATTAGTACGAAATAAAATTTATATTCCAGAACCTGGATGGTATAATTTTCTTATACGTATAACAGCTGTTACTATGGTTTTAGGTTTAATATTGTCGTTTTTTTCTATAATGATTTCTGATCAATGGTTAATATTATCTGATTTAAAATTTCGTATAATATTTTTATGTATTATTTGTTTTTTTGTTTTAATATTATATATGTTAGTATTATTTTTATTAGGTTTTCGTGTACAAGAATTTTCATTACATAAATACAAAAATAATTATTAAATTGATTTTTAATATATAGATAATTAAATTATTATTTAAGTAATTAAAAATCAAAAATTTTTTAAAAAATTTAAGGAGTAATTTATTTATTTTATAATAAAAATTAATATATAATTATTATTAATTTAGTTACATAACATATTTTTATATTAATAATAATTATATATTAATTTTTATTAATGATTTAATATATAATTAATTTTATATATTTTATCATAAAAAAAAATTTTATAAAATATTTATAACTATTTTAAAATTTATAATAAAAAAATTATTAATTAATGAAATTAAATATTATAATTTATATATAATTAAAAATTAATTCTTTTATATCTATATTTTAATAAAAATTAATATTTATTTAAAAAAATGATTTATTATTATTTATATTTTATATTCATAATATAATTCATTATTTTTTGATGGTAATCATTATGTTTAAAAAAAAATTAATACATTTTTCTTGTAAGAAAATTTGGAATGGAATTTTTTTAACTAATAATGCATTATTACAAGTTAATAAAATAATAAAAAAATATTCTACAATTAATGGTATTAGATTAATTTTAAAAAAAACTGGTTGTTTTGGTTTTAAATACAAGATCGAACCAATAAAAAAGCCTTTTAAAGATGATTTAATTTTTCAAAATAATAATATTTATATATATATAAAAAAAGTAGATATTATTTTTATAGATGGAACTAAAATAGATTTTATTCAAAAAAATTTTAAAGAATATTTTAAATATTATAATTCTAAAATTATTAAGTCTTGTGGTTGTGGAGAAAGTTTTAATATTAAAAATTAAAAAAATTTACTATGAAAAATAATTACATAAAAAAAAAAATTAAGTTTCTTAATGAAAAAAAATCTCTTTATAAAGAAGGTTTTTCTACAAATTTAAAAAATGAACAATTAATTCCAGGAATAAATGAAAATATAATAAAAAAAATATCCAAAATACGTAATGAACCTAAATGGATGTTAGATTTTAGATTAGAAGGATATCATTTTTGGATAAATAATAAAGAACCTCATTGGTTAAACGGAAATTTTGATAAATTAAATTATCAAAATTATATTTATTATTCTGCACCATTATCTAATATAAATAATAAATTAAACATAAATTCTAATTTAAATAAAAATAAATATTTTACAAATGCTGTATCAAATACTTTTAATAAATTAAAAATTCCTATTAATAATAAAAATATAGCAGTTGATGGTATTTTTGATTCTGTATCTGTTATTACAACACATAAAGATAAATTATTAAAAAAAGGAATTATTTTTTGTTCTTTAAATGATGCTATTCAAAACTATCCTAACTTAGTTAAAAAATATTTAGGTTCAGTTGTTTCTGCTCATGATAATTTTTTTGCATCTTTAAATGCAGCTGTAGCTTCTGATGGAACATTTATATATATACCTAAAAATGTAAATTGTCCTATAGAATTATCAACTTATTTTCGTATAAATGAAAAAAATATTGGACAATTTGAACGTACAATTTTAATTGCAGATGAAAATAGTAGTGTAAACTATATAGAAGGATGTTCTGCTCCCATAAGAAAAAATTATCAATTACATGCTGCTGTTGTAGAAGTAATATTATTAAAAAATGCTAAAGTAAAATATTCTACTGTTCAAAATTGGTTTTCAGGTAATAAAAATTCAGGAGGTATTTTAAATTTTGTTACTAAAAGAGCAATATGTAAAGGAAATTATAGTAAAATGTCATGGACTCAATCAGAAACAGGATCTGCTATTACATGGAAATATCCTAGTGTTATTTTAAAAGGAGATTATTCTATTGGTGAATTTTTTTCAATTTCTTTAACAAATGGTTATCAACAAGCTGATACTGGAACAAAAATGATTCATATAGGTAAAAAAACAAAATCAACAATTATATCTAAAAGTATTTCTACTGAATATAGTAAAAATACTTATAGAGGTTTGGTAAAAATTGATAAAAAATCAAATTATTCACGTAATTTTACTCAATGTGATTCTATTTTAATAGGTTCAAACTGTAGTACTCATACATATCCTAATTTAAATATTGCTAATAACACATCACAAGTTGAACATGAAGCTACAACTTCTAAAATTGGAGAAGATCAAATATTTTTTTGTTTGCAAAGAGGTATTAGTATGGATAATGCTATTTCTATAATTATTAATGGATTTTGTAAAGATATTTTTATTAAATTTCCTTTAGAATTTGCTATAGAAGCACAAAAGTTATTATCAGTTAATTTAGAAAAAAGTATTGGGTAAAATTTTTTAACCATATATTATTTACATAAAACTATGTTAAAAATAAAAAATCTCCATGTACATATAAATAATAAAGTAATATTAGATGAATTTAATTTAACAATTAATTCTGGAGAAATTCATGCTATAATGGGACCTAATGGATCAGGTAAAAGTACTTTATTATGTGTTTTAGTAGGAAAGAAAGAATATATTATCTCTAAAGGAGAAATTTTTTTTAGAAAAAAAAATTTATTAGATATGAATCCTGAAATAAGAGCAAGAGAAGGAATTTTTGCATCTTTCCAATATTCTCCTGAAATACCAGGTGTTACTAATAATTTATTTTTATATACATCATTAAATGAAATAAGAAAATATAATGGTTTATCTTTATTAGATAAATTTGATTTTCAAGATTTAATTCAAAAAAAAATAAAATTATTAAACATAAAAAAAAGCTTTCTTAATCGTTTTGTAAATGTTGGTTTTTCTGGAGGTGAAAAAAAAATTAATGATATATTACAAATGTTAATTCTAAAACCAAAATTATGTATTTTAGATGAAATTGATTCAGGATTAGATATTGATGCATTAAAAAAAGTTTCAAAAATTATAAATTCTATGAGATCTAAAAATAGATCTTTTATTATTATTACTCATTATCGTCGTATTTTAGATTATATTAAACCAGATTATGTACATATTATTTATAATAATAAAATTGTTAAATCTAGTGATTTTATGCTAGTTAAACAATTAGAGGATCAAGGTTATGGTTGGCTTAATGAATAATAATTTATTGAAACAATTAAGTTATATATATAAATTACATAAAAAAAAACATTTTTCAGATAAATCTGAAAGTCATTGGTTAAGTTTAAAAAATTTATTACATAATCAAAAATATATAAAAAAAAATATATATTTAAATATTATAAATAATAACTTATTAAAAATTGCTTTGACAAAAAAATTTTCAAAAAAAGATTTAGTTAATATTATATTTAAAATTGATGCAGTTTTTTTATATTTTATAAATGGTAAATTAAATCAAAATATAAGTGATATAAATAATATTTATTATAAAATAACTATTAATAAATTTAATAATTTAAATTATCATGATACTTTTATTAAACATAATTTCTTTACTCATTTATCAGAATCTTTATCTAAAGAAATTATTTTTATTGATATAAATTTAGAAAATATTAATATTATAAAACCTCTTTATTTAATATATATAAATATAGGAAATAATAGTAAAAATTTTTTTTATATGTCAAATTATAGAAATTATATAAATATTCAAAAAATACAGTCTATTACAATATTTGAACATTATATTAATATTAATGAGTCTTATTTCAGTAATATTTATACAACTTTAATTTTAAATGATAATGTTAATTTAACTCATTATAAATTAGTTACCGGTAATAAAAAAAATTATTATTTTACTAATAATGAATATTATTTAAATAATAATAATTATATTACAAAATATGATTTTTTAATATCTAATAAAATTATATATCAAAATAATAGTTTCTATTTTAATGGAAATAATTCTAAATTAGAATATAAAAGTTTATCTTTATCTAAAGGAAATAGTTTTTCTTATATTAAAAGTTATTTGGAACATAATAAAAAATATTGTTATAGTAATCAACTACATAAAGCAATAGTTTCTGATAATTCTATTATAAATTTTAAAGGATTATTAAAAATTAATTCTCAAGCTATAAAAACAGATGGTCAAATGAATTATAGTGGATTATTACTTAATAAATTTTCAGAAATAAATGTTAAGCCAGAATTAGATATTTATAATGATGATGTTAAATGTAAACATGGTGTATTTTCTGGTAAAATAGATGATAATCAGTTATTTTTTTTAAGAACAAGAGGTATAAATTTAAAAAAATCTTATAATATACTTCTTTTTGCATTTGTAATTGACTTAATTAAAGATATTTGTGATGATTATTTTAAAAAAGAAATACATAAATATATATCAAACTATTTCTCTAAAGAGAATATTTTTAATGAATTTTAATTTAATAAAAATCAGAGAACAATTTCCTATTTTATCTCGTAAAATAAATAAACATAATTTTATTTATTTTGATAATGCTGCTACTGTACATAAACCAATATCAGTTATTTCTACATTAAATAATTTTTACAAAAAAAATTATTCATCAGTACATAGAGGAACACATGCATTAAGTAATAAAGCAACTAATATTATGGAAAAAATACGTAATCAAGTAGCTACTTTTATTAATGCAAAAAAAACAGAAGAAATAATTTTTACTAAAAGTACTACAGAAGGAATCAATTTCATTGCAAATACTTGGGGAATAAATAATATTTTTTCAGGAGATAATATCATTATATCAGAAATGGAACATCATTCCAATATTATTCCATGGAAAATTATATCAAAAAAGATAGGATTTAATATAAATATTATACCATTAACTAAAAATGGAGAATTAAATTATAAAAAAATTTATGATTTAATAGATAAAAGAACTAAACTAATATCTATTACTTATATTTCTAATGTATTGGGAACTATTAATCCTATAAGTAAAATAGTAAAATTAGCTAAAAGTAAAAATATTATAACTGTAATAGATGGAGCTCAGGCAGTAACAAATAGAATTATTAATGTGCAAAGTATTGGATGTGATTTTTTTGTTTTTTCCGGACATAAAATCTTTGGACCTACAGGAATTGGTATTCTTTATGGAAAAAAAGATATATTAGAATTAATACCACCTTGGGAAGGTGGTGGAGGAATGATAAGTAATATTGATTGTGATAATTTTCCTGTCTGGGAAAAGATACCATGGAAGTTTGAAGCAGGATCTCCTAATATTGCTGGTATTATAGGATTAGGTGCTGCGTTATCATGGTTTTCATCTTTTAAAATGGAGGATATTATAAATCATAATAAAAATTTAGTATTATATGCTTTAAAAAAAATTTCTAATATACCAAATATTAGAATATTTGGTAGTAATACTTTAAAAAATAGAGTAGGTATTATTTCTTTTAATTTAAAAAATTGTCATCCTTATGACATAGGATGTTTTCTTGATGAATATGGAATTGCAATACGTACTGGACATCATTGTGCTATTCCTTTAATGAAATATTATAATGTTAAATCTATGTGTAGAATATCTTTTTCTATATATAATAATTTTGACGAAATAGATATTTTTATTAATAAATTAATTTATATTAATAACTTATTAAATAAATAATTATGTTTAAAAATATTTTACCTAATAAAAATATATTAGAAGCTAATTTTAAACGTTGTAATAATTGGGAAGAAAGATATTTATATATAATTGAATTAGGAAAAAAAATTCCTATTTTATCAAAAAAATATCATTCTTTAAAAAATTTAATTCACGGTTGTCAAAGTCAAGTTTGGATTACTTTAAAAATTGATTCTAATCGTCATGTATTATTTAAAGGATATAGTGATTCTTCTATAGTACAAGGTTTATTAGCTATTATTTTTATATTTTATAAAAATAAAACTTATAATAAAATTTTTTTATTTGATATTCAATTATTTTTTAAAAAATTATCTTTGGATAAATACCTTTCTTTATCTAGATTACAAGGAATAGAAATTATTATAAATACTATAAAAAAAAAATTAATACGATTAATTGATAAATAATTAATTATTTAATCTTATTAATTTTAGAATATTATAAAAATATTTATAATACTATAAAATATAGGAATATATAAAATATATGAAAAAAACAAAAATAATATGTACTATTGGACCTAGTTCTGAATCTAAAGAAATATTATCTAAATTATTAAATTTAGGTATGAATGTTATGAGATTAAATTTTTCTCATGGTAATCATATAGATCATAAAAAACGTATTATAAATTTAAGAAAAATTATTAATATAACAGGACAAAAAGTAGCAATATTATTAGATACTAAAGGTCCTGAAATACGTACTACAAAACTTAAAAAAGGTATGGATGTATATTTAAAATCAGGACAAAAATTTATTTTAACTACAGATCAATCTGTTATTGGTGATAATAATTGTGTTGCTATAACATATCCTAATTTAATTTTTGATCTCAATATAGGAAATAAAATACTTGTAGATGATGGTCTTATAGAAATGAAAGTATTAAAAATTAGTAATAATAATATTATATGTGAAGTATTAAATAATGGTAAATTATCAGAAAATAAAGGTATTAATTTACCTGGTATATCTACTAAATTACCTTCTTTATCAAAAAAAGATAAAGATGATTTAATATTTGCATGTCAAAATAAAGTAGATTATATTGCTGCTTCATTTATAAGAAAAAAAGAAGATATATTAGAAATTAAAAATTATTTAAAAAAAAATCAAGGAGAAAATATTCAAGTTATAGCTAAAATTGAAAATCAAGAAGGTTTAAATAACTTTGATGAAATTTTAAAAGTTTCTGATGGTATTATGGTTGCTAGAGGAGATTTAGGAGTTGAAATACCTGTAGAAGATGTAATTTTTGCTCAAAAAATGATGATTAAAAAATGTAATTTTTTTGGTAAAGTAGTAATAACAGCTACTCAAATGTTAGATTCTATGATTAAAAATCCTCGTCCTACAAGAGCTGAAGCTGGAGATGTAGCTAATGCAATTTTAGATGGTACTGATGCTGTTATGTTATCAGGAGAAAGTGCTAAAGGTAAATATCCTTTAGAATCTGTTGCTATTATGTCTAACATTTGTGAAAGAACAGATATAACTATGAATCATAGAATAAATTTTTATGAAAAAAGTAAAGATATGAGTATTACTGATGCAATATGTCGTAGTGCAGTAGAAATTTCAGAAAAATTAAAAACACCTTTAATTATTGTAGCTACAGAATTAGGTAAATCTGCAAAATCAGTAAGGAAATATTTTCCTAAAGCTATGATTTTAGCTTTAACAAATAATATTAAAACTTCTAAACAATTAATATTAAGTAAAGGTATAATACCTAAATTAGTAAAAAAAATTTCATCTACAGATGATTTTTATCATATAGGTAAAAAAGTTGCTTTGTCTAGTAAATATGCTGTAATAGGAGATGTTATTGTTATGGTTTCTGGAGCCTTAGTACCTAGTGGAACAACAAATACTATCTCTGTTCATATAATATGAATTATAGATAAATATTATAAATATAAATTTTTATTTAATTGAAAAATAAAATATTAATTGATAAAAAAATTATCTTTGCAATTTATTATTTTATTTATTGATTTATGTATTTTATAAATAGTATAATTAATTTCTCTTTTAGTAGTGAATCTACCTAAAGAAATACGTATTGAATTTTGAATTAATTTTTCTGTTAATCCTATTGATTTTAGTACGTATGAAGATTGTGAATAATAAGATGTACATGCTGATGAAAAAGAAATAGCAATATTTTTCATTTCTATTACAAGTAATTTATTAAGTATATTTTTAATACCTATATTAATTATATAAGGTGAACCATTATAATCTCCATTATAATATATTCCTTTAATATTTTTTATATTGTTCCATAAATAATTTTTTAATTTTTGAATTTTTAATCTATCTTTATCCATTTCATTAACAGAAATAAGTAATGCTTCTGACATTCCAATAATTTGATGAACAGCTAAAGTACCTGATCTTATATTTTGTTCTTGTCCTCCTCCATGAATAAAAGTTTCTAAAAAAATATTAGGTTTTTTTTTATTAATATATAAAACTCCTATACCTTTTGGTCCATAAAATTTATGTGCGGAAAATGATAATAAATCAATATGCATATTTTTTAAATTAAATGGATATTTTCCTATGCTTTGTGTTGCATCAACATGATAAATTATATTTTTACTATGACATATTTTACCTATTTTTGATATATTTTGAATAACTCCTATTTCATTATTTATATGCATAATAGAAACTAAAATTGTTGTTTTATTAATTGCTTTTTTTAATTTATTTAAATCTATTAAACCATTTTTAGATGGTTTTAAATATGTAACACGAAATCCTATTTTTTCTAAATAAATACATGTTTCTATTACAGATTTATGTTCTATTGTAGAGGTAATAATATGTTTTTTATTTTTTTGAAAATAATTCATTGTAGATTTTATAGCTATATTAATAGATTCACTTGCTGTAGATGTAAATATAATTTCATTACTATTACAGCCTATACATTTAGCTATATTTTTTCTGGCAATACTAACAGCTTCTTCAGCATCCCATCCAAATATATGTAAATTAGAAGCAGGATTACCAAAAACTCCATCTATAGAAAGATATTTCATCATTTTTTTTAAAACTCTTTTATCTACTGGTGTAGTAGATGCGTAATCTAAATAAATTGGATTTTTCATTATTTTAATCTATAAAATTATATTATTTAATAATAAAATAAATATATAATTATTTAAATAAAAAAAATTTTTTAATATAATTAATTTAATTATAATTTTTTTATTTAAATTAAAATTTATAAAAAAAGGAATTTTGTTATGAATAAAATATTATTACAAAATAATATTACAATTTTTATTTTTGATTCAGGTGTCGGAGGAATATCAATATATAATCAAATTAAAAAATTTTTTCCTAAAATAAATTTTATTTATTTATTAGATAATAAATTTTTTCCTTATGGTATAAAATCAAAAAATTTTATTTATAAACGTTGTATAAAAATATTAAAAAAAATTTCATTTCATTATCATATTTCATTAGTTATAATAGCATGTAATACAGCTAGTGTATCAAGTTTTCCTATGATACAAAAATATTTTTCTTTTCCAATAATAGGAATTACTCCAGTTATAAAAGACTCTATTAACACAACAAATAATGGTGTAATTGGTATTATTGCTACAAAAACAACATTAGAAAATTATTATATAAAAAAAGAAATTAAATATTTTCAAAAAAATTATATCATAGAATTTTTATCATCTAAAAAATTAGTTTTTTTAGCAGAAGAAAAAATACAAGGTTTAAATATATCTTTAAAACAAATTAAAAAAATTTTTAAACCTTGGTATAAATTAAAAAAATTTCCTGATACAATAGTATTAGGTTGTACTCATTTTTCTTTAATAATTGATGAATTAAAACAAATTTTACCAAAAAACATTAAATTTTTAAATTCTAATACTTATATAATATCTGAAATGAAAAAAATTATGGTAAATTATAAATTTTTATTTAATTTACAAAAAAATATTATTTTATATACAAAATATACAATAAAAATTAAAAAGATAAAAAGATATCTAATTAATCAAGGATTTAATTTTTTTAAAAAAATTAAAATATAGTTAAATTATTTAAAATTATTATTAATTTCATAAAAAATTCTTGACTCTTTTTTATTTATATGTAAGATAAAAATTAATGTTTTATATTAATAAAGTTCTTTAACAATATATAAAAAAATTTTTAAGGGCACTCTTTTATAAGAGTTTTGTCAATTTATAATTTTATGTTTAATAAAAATTAAATTTAACTTTTTTGTTTTATTTAATTTTTATATTTTAATTTAAGAGTTTGATCATGGCTCAGATTGAACGCTGGCGGCAAGCTTAACACATGCAAGTCGAGCGGCATCGAAATGAATAGTTTACTATTTATTGTCGGCGAGCGGCGGACGGGTGAGTAATATCTGGGGATCTACCTAATGGAGTGGGATAACTATTGGAAACGATAGCTAATACCGCATAATATCGTAAGATCAAAAGTGGGGGATTTTATAATATTTTCATTGTTATTGTGAAACCTCATGCCATTAAATGAACCCAGACGAGATTAGCTAGTAGGTAGGGTAAAAGCCTACCTAGGCTACGATCTCTAGCTGGTCTGAGAGGATAATCAGCCACACTGGAACTGAGATACGGTCCAGACTCCTACGGGAGGCAGCAGTGGGGAATATTGCACAATGGGCGAAAGCCTGATGCAGCTATGCCGCGTGTATGAAGAAGGCCTTAGGGTTGTAAAGTACTTTCAACAAGAAAGAAATAATAAAGTTTAATAAACTTTATTACTGACGTTACTTGTAAAAGAAGCACCGGCTAACTCCGTGCCAGCAGCCGCGGTAATACGGAGGGTGCAAGCGTTAATCGGAATTACTGGGCGTAAAGAGCACGTAGGCGGTATATTAAGTCAGATGTGAAATCCCTGAGCTCAACTTAGGAATTGCATTTGAAACTAATATACTTGAGTTTCGTAGAGGGGGGTAGAATTCCAGGTGTAGCGGTGAAATGCGTAGATATCTGGAGGAATACCAGTGGCGAAGGCGGCCCCCTGGACGAATACTGACGCTCAGGTGCGAAAGCATGGGTAGCAAACAGGATTAGATACCCTGGTAGTCCATGCTGTAAACGATGTCGACTTGAAGGTTGTAAGCTTGACTTGTAGCTTTCGTAGCTAACGCGTTAAGTCGACCGCCTGGGGAGTACGACCGCAAGGTTAAAACTCAAATGAATTGACGGGGGCCCGCACAAGCGGTGGAGCATGTGGTTTAATTCGATGCAACGCGAAAAACCTTACCTGGTCTTGACATCCATGGAATTTAGTAGAGATACTTTAGTGCCTTCGGGAACCATGAGACAGGTGCTGCATGGCTGTCGTCAGCTCGTGTTGTGAAATGTTGGGTTAAGTCCCGCAACGAGCGCAACCCTTGTCCTTTGTTGCCAACGGTTCGGCCGGGAACTCAAAGGAAACTGCTGGTGATAAGCCGGAGGAAGGTGGGGACGACGTCAAGTCATCATGGCCCTTACGACCAGGGCTACACACGTGCTACAATGGTATATACAAAGGGAAGCATCCTCGCGAGAGTAAGCGGATCTCACAAAATATATCGTAGTTCGGATTGGAGTCTGCAACTCGACTCCATGAAGTCGGAATCGCTAGTAATCGTAGATCAGAACGCTACGGTGAATACGTTCCCGGGCCTTGTACACACCGCCCGTCACACCATGGAAGTGAGTTGTAAAAGAAGTAAGTTGCTTAACCTTTTTTATGGAGGGCGCTTACCACTTTGTGATTCATAACTGGGGTGAAGTCGTAACAAGGTAACCGTAGGGGAACCTGTGGTTGGATCACCTCCTTTACTATAAGTACACTC
>NZ_CP046228.1:0-2229 GCF_012562965.1 Enterobacteriaceae endosymbiont of Plateumaris rustica | reverse complement strand
GAGTGTACTTATAGTAAAGGAGGTGATCCAACCACAGGTTCCCCTACGGTTACCTTGTTACGACTTCACCCCAGTTATGAATCACAAAGTGGTAAGCGCCCTCCATAAAAAAGGTTAAGCAACTTACTTCTTTTACAACTCACTTCCATGGTGTGACGGGCGGTGTGTACAAGGCCCGGGAACGTATTCACCGTAGCGTTCTGATCTACGATTACTAGCGATTCCGACTTCATGGAGTCGAGTTGCAGACTCCAATCCGAACTACGATATATTTTGTGAGATCCGCTTACTCTCGCGAGGATGCTTCCCTTTGTATATACCATTGTAGCACGTGTGTAGCCCTGGTCGTAAGGGCCATGATGACTTGACGTCGTCCCCACCTTCCTCCGGCTTATCACCAGCAGTTTCCTTTGAGTTCCCGGCCGAACCGTTGGCAACAAAGGACAAGGGTTGCGCTCGTTGCGGGACTTAACCCAACATTTCACAACACGAGCTGACGACAGCCATGCAGCACCTGTCTCATGGTTCCCGAAGGCACTAAAGTATCTCTACTAAATTCCATGGATGTCAAGACCAGGTAAGGTTTTTCGCGTTGCATCGAATTAAACCACATGCTCCACCGCTTGTGCGGGCCCCCGTCAATTCATTTGAGTTTTAACCTTGCGGTCGTACTCCCCAGGCGGTCGACTTAACGCGTTAGCTACGAAAGCTACAAGTCAAGCTTACAACCTTCAAGTCGACATCGTTTACAGCATGGACTACCAGGGTATCTAATCCTGTTTGCTACCCATGCTTTCGCACCTGAGCGTCAGTATTCGTCCAGGGGGCCGCCTTCGCCACTGGTATTCCTCCAGATATCTACGCATTTCACCGCTACACCTGGAATTCTACCCCCCTCTACGAAACTCAAGTATATTAGTTTCAAATGCAATTCCTAAGTTGAGCTCAGGGATTTCACATCTGACTTAATATACCGCCTACGTGCTCTTTACGCCCAGTAATTCCGATTAACGCTTGCACCCTCCGTATTACCGCGGCTGCTGGCACGGAGTTAGCCGGTGCTTCTTTTACAAGTAACGTCAGTAATAAAGTTTATTAAACTTTATTATTTCTTTCTTGTTGAAAGTACTTTACAACCCTAAGGCCTTCTTCATACACGCGGCATAGCTGCATCAGGCTTTCGCCCATTGTGCAATATTCCCCACTGCTGCCTCCCGTAGGAGTCTGGACCGTATCTCAGTTCCAGTGTGGCTGATTATCCTCTCAGACCAGCTAGAGATCGTAGCCTAGGTAGGCTTTTACCCTACCTACTAGCTAATCTCGTCTGGGTTCATTTAATGGCATGAGGTTTCACAATAACAATGAAAATATTATAAAATCCCCCACTTTTGATCTTACGATATTATGCGGTATTAGCTATCGTTTCCAATAGTTATCCCACTCCATTAGGTAGATCCCCAGATATTACTCACCCGTCCGCCGCTCGCCGACAATAAATAGTAAACTATTCATTTCGATGCCGCTCGACTTGCATGTGTTAAGCTTGCCGCTAGCGTTCAATCTGAGCCATGATCAAACTCTTTAGTTAAAAAGCAAAAAATTTTAATATAAATTATATATTTTCTCTAAAATAGAATGCCCACATAGATTTACTGATAAATTATTAAAGAACTAAAATAATTATTAACATTTTTATAATACTATATTATGTATTAAAGTCAATTTTTATATCAAAATATTTTTTATTTACTAAAGATATCGTATTTTTAATATTTTGAATATCATTTTTCCTTTAGGAATTTTTATTGAAACAATATCATTTTTTTTTTTACTAATTAATCCTCTAGCAAGAGGAGCATTAATAGAAATTAAATTTTTTTTTAAATTAGCTTCATCATCACCTACAATTTTATAAGATATAATTTTATTAGTAGTGATATTAATTATATTTACAGTAGAACCAAAAACAACTTTATCTTTATTCTTTATTTTAGTAATATCTATAATTTGACAATTAGATAATTTGAATTCTATTTCATTAATACGTCTTTCACAAAAACTTTGTTCTTCACGTGCTGCATGATATTCAGCATTTTCTTTTAAATCACCATGCTTTCTAGCTTCAATAATATTATTAATTATTTTATATCTTTTTATATTTTTTAATTGATTTAATTCTTTAATTAATTTTTTTGATCCTTTTAAAGTCATAGGTATTTTATTTATCAT